>NZ_JBSOLI010000004.1:0-42444 GCF_054941065.1 Dellaglioa sp. BT-FLS60 | reverse complement strand
ATAATGGATTTGGATAAACCGTACCCAAAAGTCTTATGGCTTTTGGGTCTTTTTTTGTCATTATACAAAAAAACTGTTATTAGTAATAGAATTAATTTCTATTACCAACAACAGATATTGTAGACCCGTTTTTTTATGATGAAAAGGATTCGTTATTTTGTATATAAACCATTTCATCATAAGAAATTTGTTCCCTCAACAGATTAGCCGTTGTAGGATTAATCAAATTTTGTTCCAATTGAAGTTGAACAAAATTATATTCTAATTGAAATGCGCTTATAAAGATATTATTTTGTAAAACAAGTTGAGTTTCAGTTGCGGACGATCGTCGGTGACGGATTGACAAAAATTGTCTAACCATTGTAACGGTCATTGAATTTTCACTTGTTGTAACAGAGGTTAGATAAGTAATCGCCGCTTGGTAACCAGATGCCTCCATTAAATTAAATTCTGCTCTAGTATTCTCTCCGGATGTCCCATAATAGTTCTTAAATGCCTTTTTTTGTTCCTCAGTAATTTGAGAAAGTATCTTTTTACGTTTCTTAATCGTATGACTTTTAAAAAAACGAAGGAAATAAAAAAATAAATGCATGATTAAATTTTTAAGTGAAAACCCACGTGTTGATTGATAGGTTGTTTCTAGGTATTTTTCGTACCAAATCCCCATTTTTTCAGAAACTTGGCCGCTGACTAATAGTTCGTGTAACACATTTTCTTCAATTTCTTGCGTTTTTTCTATTAATTCAAAAAATTTACTTCTTTCAGGTCGTTTTAAAAAGTTTTGTTGATTGTATAGTGTTTCAATGACTGTTTGTCGTTCTGGACTGGGCAGATTCGTAACATTAAGCTGTTCAACTGTGTAGACTACCATTTGAGAACGAATTTGACCAATATTTTCTAAAATAGTAATTTCGTTCTTTTTCGGAATGAGATGGGGTAATAGAAAGGTTGGAACCAACATGCTAATTAAAATGACGAGTGCAGATATAAAAATGATTTCATTTCTCATTGGGAATACAGACCCTGAATTTGTCGTTAAAGGTAATGAATATGCCATTGATAGTGTAATTGTTCCATGAATACCACTTAATGCAAAGGTAAAATCATCTTTTAATGAAGGCGTTTTTAATAAGAAATGAGACCAGAGAAGACGCATTAACGTCATAATAATGTAAATGCCGATACTAATGGCAAATAAAATTAATGCATTGGATCCTGAGCTTTTTAATAAATCTGATGTAACAGTTGGTAATGTTAATCCTAAAACGACGAACACGAAACCATTCAAAGCATCTGTCAGCACTTTCCAAAGACTACTTGATACAAATTGTAATTTAGTCGAAGATAAACGTAGACGATCTTTTTGAACGCCATGAATTAAACCTGCGGCAACAACGGCTAGAATACCGGAACAACCTAGTTCTTCAGATACGAAATAAATTAGAAAAGGTGTGATGAGTTCGATAGGAATCATCACAGCTGTATCTTCAATATGCCAGCTTAGTAAGGTTAATCTTATTCTAACAAACACTAGCCCTAGTAACGCACCAATAAAAAGGCCACCAAAAAAAGATAGGCTAAAGGCACTTAAACCTTCATTTATAGAAAATGTGCCAGAACTGAAGGCAGTTAATGCCAAACTAAGACCAACAATACCAGACGCATCATTAAATAATGATTCATTTTCTAATATATTCATTGTAGATTCAGGAATCGGTAAATTTTTTGTTACTGAAGAGACCGCAACTGTATCCGTTGGAGTAACAATTGCTGCTAATGCAAATGCTAAGGTGAGCGAAAGAGCTGGGAGAATAGTGTGGGCTAAAAACCCAGTGACAATAATGGTTGCACCAACTAAAACAATTGCCAATGAAAGTGTGACTAAAATATTTTTAGCTAATGAGCGTCTAGATGTATTTTGAGCTTCATTAAAAATAAGTGGTGCGACAATTAGTATAAAAAATAGTTCTGGCTTTAATTCAAAATGTTGAAAATTTGGCAATAAAGATAAACCTAATCCAATACCAATCTGATAAAATGCTTGGGGAACTTTGGAAAACTTGATGGCAATCACATTTGCGATAACCACGCCACTAAGCAATAATAATATAGCAAATAGAGAACCCATAACTAAACCTCCGATGACTTCTTTTAGAATGGTCTCTATTTTAACACATGTCAGAATTTAACAACATAATAAAAAAGCTAAATTATATAAAATAATTTAGCTTTTACTTATTTATACGAATAAATTAATAATCATAACGCCAGCGAGTCCTGAAACGGAAACCACTGTTTCCAAGACTGTCCATGTGGCCAATGTTTCTTTAACGGTTAAATCAAAATATTCTTTGATCATCCAGAAACCTGCATCATTAACGTGAGAAGCGATTAAACTACCAGAACCAATGGCAATAACCATCAACGCTGGATCAACGCCCGTACCTGACATTAAACCACTAACTAGGCCAGCCGCTGTTAAAGCAGCAACCGTTGCGGATCCGAGAGAAACTCTTAGAAGGGCTGCGATTAACCAACCTAACAATAGTGGTGATAATGAAGAAGATTCAAACATCTTTGATATGACATCTGCGACACCACCATCAACAAGAACTTGTTTAAATGCGCCACCACCACCGATAATTAAAAGTAACATTGCGATTTGTTTAACAGCAACCTCAAGGGATGACATGATTTCTTTGACAGGGATTTTACGTGCGATACCCATCGAATAAATGGCAAATAAAAGTGAGAGAAGCATAGCAACACCAGGAGAGCCAATGAACATGAAAAATGAATCTACTGAGTTGGGATTTTTCGGTGTGATTCCTTTATTAACAATCATATCGTAGAACGTTGAGATAGCCATGATAACAACAGGAAATAATGATGTTAACGTACTGATTGCAAAACTAGGAGTTTCTTCAAGTTTAAATTCTTTTTGGGTACCTAGTGCACTTAAATTTCCTTTTTGCTTAAATGCTGAAGGAATATATTTTTTGGCAACCATAGCGAAAAGGGGGCCTGCAATTAACGTCACAGGAACCGCTAATATTAATCCGTAAATAAGAACCATCCCTACATTAGCATTTAATGCTGCTGCAATTGCTGTTGGTGCAGGATGTGGTGGTAAAAAGCCATGGGTAACTGAGAGTGCAGCTGCCATAGGAATGCCAAGATACAAGACAGAAATCCCTAATTCAGTTGCGATGGCAAAAACGATTGGAATTAATAGAACAATACCGACTTCGAAAAAGAGGGCAATACCAATAATGAATGATGCTAAAACAACTGCTAATTGAATCCATTTTCGACCAAATCGATTAATTAATGTTGTAGCAATTCGGTAAGCACCACCTGAATCAGCAACTAGTTTCCCAAGCATAGCACCGAAACCAAAAACTAAGGATAAATGACCTAATTGACTGCCAATACCATTTTCAATAGAAGCTGTGATTTTATCTAATGGCATCCCTAAGCTGATGGCAACAACAAACGATGTGATAATTAATGAAACAAAAGTATTTAGTTTAAATTTAATAATTAGTAAAAGTAAAAAAAGAATCCCGATAAATACAATTAAAAGTGGCATAATAACTTTCCTCCGATAATGCTAGATTTGATGGTAATGTTTTCGTTGGAAATCAGCAATATTTTTATATTCAGAACTTAATGATCGACTTAATCGAATAAAGATAGGCAACAGTTCACGATATACTTCAAAATTTTCTTTTTGTGGTTTATGAACATGCATTGAGCCAATCATATTTTCAACGGCAGATAAATCAGCAATTAAATGTAAACTTTGCATACCTAAGACAGCTGCACCAAGACAAGAGCTTTCGAAACTCTCAGGAATTGTGACTTCTTGTTCAAAAATATCAGCTAATAATTGACGCCATAATGAAGACCGAGCGAAGCCACCAGTTGCTTGGATTCTTGTAGGACTCCCAGCAACTTCTTCTAATGCTAGCATAACCATATCTAAATTGAAGACGATTCCTTCAAGAACAGCACGAGCCATGTGGGCACGTGTGTGTTGTCGTGTTAAGCCAAAGAAAGAACCTCTAGCATCTGCATCCCAAAGTGGTGCTCGTTCACCACCAAGGTAGGGATGGAAAAGTAAGCCATCTGAACCAGCAGGTACTTTTTCTGCAATCTGAGTAATAACCTCATAGGGATCAATTTGCATTTGTTCAGCTGTAATTTTTTCAGGCGTAAATATTTCATCTCTAAGCCAACGGAAGACAATACCACCATTATTAACGGGTCCACCAATGACCCATTTATTTTTAGTAAGTGCATAACAGAATAATCTGCCTTTGGGATCTGTTACAGGATGATCAATAACCATTCTGACAGCACCACTTGTACCGATGGTAACAGCTGCAACACCTGGATCAATCGCATTAACACCAAGATTTGAGAGTACACCATCACTTGCACCAACAATAAAGGGAACATCACGTTGAATACCAGTTGCTTTAGCAAATTGTTCATTCAATCCCGAGAGTTGATAGGTTGTTTCAACTAGTTCTGGTAATTGCTCAGGGGTAACGCCAGCAACAGATAAGGCTTGTTCATCCCAATCTAAATTAAAGATATTAAATAATCCAGTTGCGGATGCCAATGAATGATCAATCACAAGACGATCGAACAATTGGTATAAAATATAATCTTTAATTCCGACAAAATAGGCCGCTTGATTAAATAAATCTGGTTTTTCATTCTTTAACCAAATTAATTTTGATAACGGTGACATCGGGTGAATAGGCGTTCCAGTCTTAAGGTAGAGCTCATGGCCAATGCCTGATTCGTTTAAATCGTCACTCCATTTACTAGCTCTATTATCAGCCCAAGTGATTGAACGAGTTAAGAGATTATGATTTTTATCGAGTAGTATTAAACTGTGCATGGCAGCAGAAAAAGAAACCCCTTTTAAATCAGTAGGATTTAAGTTTGCTTTTGTATTAACTTGAGCAATTGCTTTGGTTACGGCAGCATAAATTTCTTTAGGATCTTGTTCAGCCATACCGTTTTCTTCTTGGTAGAGTGGGTAACCAATATTAGCATACGCAATCACTGTTCCTTTAAGATCGTATAAAACTGCTTTTGTACTTGTTGTTCCAATATCAACACCAATTATATGTGGCATAATAGACTCCTTAAATAAATATTATTGTGGATAATAGTTCTGATAAATAATCTTAGTTAGCGTTTACATTATCTTCTTTAAAAGACTTTAAAGCAATTATTTTCCCTTATTTAAAAGTGAATAAGAATGGATAGAGTGCTAAGCCAATTAATAAGATTGAAAAAATAAGTACTAAAAAATTTTGTCGACGGTTACTAAGGTGTAATAATAAATTTAAACATGCCAAAATAGTAATGTAGCCGCCAAATAGTATAAAAAAGGTAAATGTATCTGTAATAGGGTTCAAACAGATGAGTGAAAATAAGCCTAGGATTAACAACCAATTTCGACTATTTTTCTCCCAGGATAATGAACCAAAAAATAATGATGTATATGAAAATTGGCGATGGTTAGTTTTCATCATTATAGAAATATAAATAATGGTTGTAAGGATGAACCAGATAAAAATAATGACTGGACCCAGATATAACATAAGTGAACCTCATTGAATTTAATTTTCTGAGAATAATGTTGATAATCTTGTCATGAATGTTGATAAAAATCTTTTGGTTTCAACGGCTACGGCAACACTTGTAGTGGCCTTGCTTGAATCTAATCGTGTTTCATCACCAATTGTTCGACCATTGAAAGGTGGTTTTGTATCAACTTTCATATTAATTGGTAGAGCAGTAATGAGAGAGGGATCGATTGCAACGGCTACGGCAAGGGGATCATGTAGGGCACAGCCGTCTAAATTTGTTTTTAAGTTTGCATAAGCTTCAATATAATAGTCAACAATATCTGCAAAGGCACGACCTGATGGCGTGTTAAGTTCACGCCATTGTTGTGTCTCTTTTTTTGTTAAAAGTGTTTTAAGTGTGACATCAAGACCTACCATTGTAAGTGGTAATTTGCTTTGGAAAACGGCATTAGCAGCTTCAGGATCTTGATTAATATTTGCTTCGGCAACAGCGGTTACATTTCCAGGGATAGTAAGTGCGCCACCAATTAAAACAACCTTACCAATTAATTTTTCAATTTCGGGTGCTTTCTTGATGGCCAATGATAAATTAGTTAGTGGGCCAGTAGGGACGATAATTAAATCTGACTGAAATTTTTTTGCAGAGTCAATCATAAAATCAATACCTGACTCTGAAGCATATGACTGATTTGATGATGGGATGGTTACATCGCCTATACCATTCATACCATGAATTTCTTGACTAATTTGCATAGTATCGAAAGATTCGGTTGTAATTGAATGCTTCTCACCAAGATAAACAGGGATGTTAGCGCGTCCTAATAACGAAAGTAGGTCCAAACTATTTTGGACACCCTCTAACATTTGTAAGTTACCGTATGAGCCGACAATACCTATTAAATCAATTTCATCACTTGCAAGTGCATAAGCAATAGCCATAGCATCATCAATACCAGTATCTAAATCCAAAATCATTTTCTTTCTTCCCATAAAATAAAACCTCCCCAATATTTTGATACCTTTAGTTTACCAAAAAAATCAATAAATTGTTATCGTTTACCTCTATAATTAATGCATGAATGGGTACAATGCTTTATAATAAACAATAAAGAACGAAACAATATTTAGTGCATTTAAAATTAATTTAAATATGGGGTGACGATATGGCACAAGAGACATTGTTTGATTACTTAAAGAAAGAATTACCAAGTATTGACTTTGATGGTGATATTGTGTTGGATTGGCAGAAAAAAGAGCATACGTTTACGGTGGATTTAACATTTTATGCTGAAAATAAATCGCAACAAGCAATCCTTGATATTGAGGGTGTTAACTCGGAATTACCAATTATTTCATTTGGAGACGCAATATTATTATATGATGAGGAACGCTTTGATCCAAAGGAAGTTGAAAGTGATTATCTAACAACGTTACCATTCCAAGGAAAATCTGGCTGGGAGCGTTCAGAGGGGTCAGCTTTTATTAACTATTTACAGATTGTGCTAGATAATGGGCAAAGCGATTTATTAGACTTTTTGAATGATGATGACGCTAATTTCTTTGAATTAGATTGGTCAACTAGTGATTTTGAAAAAATTCAAAAAGCGCAAAGTACACAAAAAAGTATGCGTTTAGTCTATCCAAAATTTTAGGAGGATTTCAATTTGAAGTGGACAGAATTAAGTGTCTTAACGAGTAGTGAGGCTGTAGAAGCAGTTTCAAATATTTTAATTGAAAGTGGCGCTGAGGGTGTCCAAATTGATGACTCAAAGGATTTTGAAAAATTAAGACAGGATGAATCAGCTAGTTATGATTTTGAATCAGTTGAGCACCAGGTTGAAGGAGCCAAAATTTCTGCGTTCTTCCCTGAAACTATTTTTATGCCTGAAATAGTACCGACTATCCAAAGTCGTGTTAATCGGTTAGTTGATTTTGGCCTTAATCCTGGTAAAGGTGTGATTGAGTTAACTGAAGTTGATGATCAAGGTTGGGGTCTAGAATGGCAACAATATTACCATCCAGTTAGAGTGACTCGTTTCTTAACAATTGTGCCAAGTTGGGAGAACTATCAAACCGTTCAATCTGATGAAAAAGTGATTCGTCTAGATCCTGGAAAAGCGTTTGGGACAGGAACCCATCCAACTACGCGATTAGCGCTAACAGCGTTAGAACAAGTGATTCGCGGAAATGAATCTATGATTGATGTTGGAACAGGTTCAGGTGTTTTAAGCATTGCTGCCAAATACTTAGGCGTCGGTCATATTGATGCCTATGATTTAGATGATATTGCAGTAGATGCTGCGATTTTAAATTTTAATTTAAATCCAATTGCGGATGATATTCATGTCGCAGCTAACGATTTATTGAATGGCATCGATAAGAAAGTTGATTTAATTGTAGCAAATATTTTATCTGAAATTATTGTTCCTTTGATTCCACAAGCAGAAAAAAGCTTAAATCCAGGCGGTTATTTTGTGACGTCTGGAATCATCGCAGATAAAGTTAACTTAATTAAGACATCCTTATTAGATGGTGGATTTGAAATACAACAAGTTTTAAATCAGGGTGATTGGTTCTCAATTATTGCAATTAAAAAGGATTTGGAAGGTTAGGTAGCAAGGATGCAAAGATATTTTTTAAAATCTGATGAGTTAATTTTAACAGATGAAGATTTTCATCATGCCATTAAAGTGATGCGTTTAGCAGTTGGTGATCAAGTGGAGCTAGTCAAGCAATCACGGGAAGTTGTCGTTGCAAAACTAGTACAAGTTACAGATGATTCTGCTAGTTTTGATTATCAAAAAACATTAGAAACACGAGTTGAATTACCAATTAACGTGACAATTGCATCAGCTCTTTCAAAGAAAGATAAAGCCGATTGGATTGTTCAAAAGGGAACTGAAATGGGTGCAGATAATTTTGTATTTTTTAATAGTGATTTTTCTGTTGCTAAATGGGACCCTAAAAAGCAGGTTAAGAAAATTGAGCGATTACAAAAAATTGCTAAAGGTGCTGCAGAACAATCCCATCGAACAATGATTCCAACGGTATCATATGCCAATAAGATTGAACAGGTGCTTCAGCAATCGTATGATATTCAGATTGTTGCCTATGAAGAGTCAGCTAAGCAGGGTGAAGTTAGTCAATTAAAAAAATCATTTGATTCGATTCAACCTGGTCAAAAGATGATTGCACTATTTGGCTCAGAAGGTGGTATTTCTGAAGCAGAAATCGATAAAATGTCTGTTGCTGGTTATAAAAAAGTAGGGTTAGGACCTAGAATTTTACGTGCTGAAACGGCGCCATTATACCTGTTAGCGAGTCTTTCCTTTTTTAGTGAATTAAGTTAAAATAAAAACAGAAGAAAACGAAATGAGGAAATTTTTTTGAAAAAAGTATGGAGTATGACTTCTGGATGGTATTTAGCTGTCAGTGTCGCTATTGGAATTGTAGTTCCAATGATATTGACTTTGGCAAATGCGAATGATGTCGTGAAAATTGGTGTCTCTTTATTTGTCGTAAATGTGATTTTTTCTATGATTATTGGTGTGATAGTTGGCATGAATAGTCATGGATTAATTTTTAACTTTTATTTTCCAATTATTTTTGCGATTGGGGTCTTATGTCACTTATTTCAAGGCGTGACGATTTATTTTGCCATTATTTATCTTTGCTTATCATTATTAACATGGGGAATTTCAAAAAATTAATACGAAAGTTTTATAAATACAGGAGTACGCAGACTGCACTATGTAATCGCGTACTTTTATTTTATACAAAAAGAGGTGCTTAGGTATGACAAAAGAAGAAATGTGGAGTGCCAGAGACGTCTTGGAAATCGTCGAAAGCTATATGAATGAAGAACATGTTAAGTTTGTACAAAAGGCATGTGATTTTGCTACGTATGTTCATAAGAATCAATATCGTAAATCTGGTGAGCCCTACATTATGCATCCGATACAAGTTGCTGGTATTCTTGCAGAATTAAAAATGGATCCTGAGACGGTAAGTGCAGGATTTTTACATGATGTTGTTGAAGATACACCGGTAACCTTAGGGGATGTTGGTGAACTTTTTGGCAAAGATGTTGAGGTTATTGTCGATGGTGTTACTAAATTGGGACAAATTCAATATAAATCTCATCAAGAACAGTTAGCTGAAAATCACCGTAAATTACTTTTAGCCATGTCTAAAGATTTACGTGTTATTATTGTGAAATTAGCTGATAGGTTGCATAATATGCGTACATTAAAGCACTTACGCCCAGATAAACAACGTCGAATTGCGAATGAAACATTGGAAATTTATGCACCATTAGCAGATCGTTTGGGTATTAGCACCATTAAATGGGAATTAGAAGATAGTGCATTACGTTATTTGAATCCACAACAATACTATCGGATTGTCCATTTGATGAATTCTAAACGTGAAGAACGCGAAGAATATATTTCGGGTGCGATTGAAGAAATTAAAGTTTCTATTAGTGATTTGAAAGTGTCAAGTGAGATTTACGGACGGCCAAAACATTTATATTCTGTTTATAAAAAGATGAAAGATCAGCACAAACAATTTTCTCAAATTTATGATCTTTTGGCTGTCCGAGTAATTGTTGGTTCGATTAAGGATTGTTATGCCGTTCTGGGGGCAATCCATTCAAGATGGAAGCCAATGCCAGGTCGATTTAAAGATTATATTGCAATTCCTAAGGCTAATTTGTATCAATCTTTGCATACAACAGTTGTTGGGCCGGAAGGTCGGCCCTTTGAAGTTCAAATTAGAACAAAAGAAATGCATGAAATAGCTGAGTTTGGTGTTGCAGCACATTGGGCTTATAAAGAAGGCGTAAAAGAAAAAGTTCAACAAGATGATGCCGGTTCAAAATTAAATTGGTTTAAAGAAATTATTGAATTACAAGATGAAACGGATGATGCTTCCGACTTTATGGAAAGTGTTAAAGGTGATATTTTCGGTGACCGTGTTTACGTCTTTACACCCAAAGGCGATGTTTTTGAACTGCCTAAGGGCGCTGGTCCACTTGATATGGCTTATAGTATTCATACTGAAATTGGTCATCATACAACAGGCGCAAAAGTGAATGGAAAAATTGTCCCACTAGATTATCAAGTGAAAAATGGCGATATTGTTGATATTTTAACAAGTAAAAGTTCGATGGGACCAAGTCGTGATTGGGTTAATTTGGTGCATACAAATAAAGCACGTAACAAAATTAAACGTTTCTTTAAACTACAAGATCGTGTTGCTAATGTGTCAAAAGGCGAAGAATTATTGACAAATCAATTAATTGATTTAGGATTTGATCCCAAAAAAGTGATTACAAAAGAAAATATGAAACGCCTTTTGGATAAGAAACAATTAACTGAAGCAGATGACTTGTATGCCGCAATTGGATTTGGCGAAATTGCAACGCTTGGGACTGCTAATACATTAACTGAAGATATTCGTTCTAAGGAAGAAGAAGTTCGACAAGTTAATGAACAAAAGGCAATTCTTGAAGATCATAAAGCAATTAAAAAACCTGAAACTGCTGATAAGGACCATAAAAGTAGTCATGATGGTGGTATTGTGATTGATGGTGTTGATAATTTGCTCGTTCGATTAAGTCATTGTTGTAATCCGATTCCAGGAGATGATGTGATTGGTTATATTACTAAAGGACGCGGCGTCTCAGTTCATCGAGTTGAATGTCCTAATGTTGCAAAATCTGAAGAATCTGGGGAACGTATTATTAATGTTAAATGGGATACGCTCATGGATGATAAAGGTATTTATCAATCAGATTTAGAAATTCAAGGTTATAACCGTTCTGGCCTTTTAAATGATATTTTACAATCATTGAATAATACAACTAAACAATTGAGTTCAGTGAATGGGCGAGTTGATAATAATAAAATTGCTACGATGGATGTTTCAGTTGGTGTGAAAGATATTGTTCAGTTAGAAAGAATTATGGAAACTTTGAAAAGTGTAGAAGATGTTTATGCAGTTAAAAGGAAGATTCATTAATTTTTTAATGGAGGGTTAAAATTGAAAGTGATTGTTCAACGTGTTAAAAGTGCCAGTGTGTCGATAGATAATCAGACGTTTAATCGTATTAATGCTGGATACCTGTTATTGGTTGGCTTTAAAACGGGTGATACGTCAGATGAAATAGACTATATGGTTAAAAAAATTTCTAATTCTAGATTATTTGAAGATGATGAAGGTAAAATGAATTTAAGTATTCAAGAAGTTAAGGGAGAGATTCTTTCAATTTCACAATTTACTTTGTATGCATCAACGAAAAAAGGTAATCGCCCTAGTTTTACGATGGCTGAAGAACCTGATTCAGCTAAAAAGCATTATGAAGAATTTAATCAAAAATTAGCCGCGATAGTAGCTGTTGTTAAACCAGGACAATTTGGCGCAGATATGGCTATTGAGTTGATAAATGATGGTCCTGTAACCATTATTTATGATTCTGAACAAAAATAAAAGATGTATTAGAGGTTATTCTAATGCATCTTTTTGATATAACAAAATTTGGAGGATTATAGATGATAAACAATTATTTTTGGGATTTTGATGGCACTCTTTTTGATACTTATCCAGGAATGGTCAGAGCTTTTCAAGGAGCGCTTCACTGGCAACATGTAGAAGCCACTAAATCAGATATTTATCAACTTATGCGAGAAAAATCTGTTCGACAAGCCATTCAAATTTATCACGATACTCATACTAATCTAGATGTCATACAATTGAAAAAGACGTATGACGATTTGGAAAGACAAGAGCAAACAAATGCAAAACTATTTCCGGGAGCTAAAGAAGTTTGTGAATGGGTTATTCGTAATAATGGTCATAATTTTTTGCTCACTCATCGTGACCAGAGTGCGATTGAGATGCTTAGAGAAAATCAAATTTTAAATTTATTTTCAGATTTTGTGACTTCAAATCAAAAATTCCCAAGAAAACCCAATCCAGCATCACTTAATTACCTTGTAGCAAAAAATGCCATTAATCTTCAAACAGCGGCAATGATTGGTGACCGTGAGTTAGATATAGCAGCCGGTCATCGGGCAGGTATGAAAGGTTATTTGTTTGATTTTGACCAAATGATTTCAACAATCGAGAAACCAGATAAACGTATTTTAAACTTGACTGATTTAATTGAAAAATAAGACGACAACTAAAAAGTTATCGTCTTATTTATTTTTGAAATAATTATTTAAGCCTTGCACGATTGATTGAGCGGTTTTTTTCTGAAATTGATTACTTTGAATTAATTTGAAATCATATTTTGTATTAATATAACCTAATTCTAGTAAAACAGATGGTTGTGTATTGTCTCTTAAAACAAGAAAATCTCCGAATTCTGACCCACGGTTATAGAGACCAGTATTGTCTAATTCGTCGTTCAATGCTTCTGCAAGTGGTAAATCGGTTGTTTGATTATAGTAGTAACTTGTTAGGCCACTTGCCTCATTGTCATTAGGAGATGAATCAAAATGGAAACTAATAAAGGCATCTGCGTGATTTGTTTCAGCAAGTTTTGCCCGGGGTGTTAAGCCGACGTATGAATCAGAGTCTCGGGTCAAAATGACGTTAGCTCCTTTTTTCTTAAGGAGAGCAGCTACTTTTTTTGCAATTTGGAGTGTATATACTTTTTCTTGTTTATTTTTAATTGAAAGGGCACCTGAATCATTGCCACCATGTCCAGGGTCTAAGACGATTGTTGCTTCAGATAATTTAGTTACCTGGGCATTTTTCTTAGAGAGAAGCCAATTGGCAACCCAACCTTTTTTATTATTTGGTAATGCGATGTAGGCCCAATTATTTTTTTTTCGAATAATTGAAATGCGGTCACCTTTTTTTAAGGTATTCGTAACTTTATAGGAAGTACTTGGACCAGTACGTACATTAATGTTGTTTGATTCAACAACCGTTTGATTTAAGTAAGTGATTGTTTTTATTATGCCTAAGCCTAAGGTACAAAAAATGATGATGAATAAAATGATTCTTGGCCAGTTTGCGTTTACGCCGTGTTTTCTTCTTGTTGCCATCATGTACTCCTTTGCTTACAAAATTGAGTCAAGATGTATTATACCAAATATTTGACTAATAGTAAGAATCAATTTTAAAAAAATATTGAAAGATAAGCTGTACTTGACTTTAGGGTTGTATTCGGGTAACTTTAAAGTTAATAAAATATTAAAGCCGATGAAAAAGAAATTAAGCTGGTTAAAATGGACAGAGAGTGAATGATTTGCTGAAATATTCACCATTTTAATTAGCTGAAAGACACTTTTGAGGTGCGTATGTTGAAAACATATGTCGTTTAAAGTTGCGTTAAGCTATTAGTAAAAAATTAAGGTGGTACCGTGCAAAAGCACCCTTGTCGAGTTGTTTAGATGAGGGTGCTTTTTGTATGCGATGACCCCAAATAGGAGGATTTATAATGAAATTTCAACGTCCCAAAGGAACAGCGGATATTATTCCAGCTGAATCAAAAAAATGGCAATATGTAGAAGAAACGGCTAGAAAAGTCTTTTCAAGTTACCAATATGATGAAATTAGAACACCCCTTTTTGAGCACTTTGAGGTTTTTTCAAGAACTTCAGGTGATACGTCCGATATTGTAACAAAAGAAATGTACGATTTTAAAGATAAAGGAGATCGTCATATTACGTTGCGTCCAGAGGGGACAGCAGGGGTTGTTAGAGCGTATGTTGAAAACAAACTTTATGGTCCGGAAATACAAAAACCATTCAAAACTTACTATATTGGACCAATGTTTCGTTATGAAAGACCACAATCTGGTCGTTTACGTCAATTTCACCAAATTGGTGTTGAGGCTTTTGGTGTCGATAATCCAACACTTGATGTTGAAGTTATGGCAATGGCAATTGATTTATTATCAAAATTTGGGTTAACAAATCTTAAATTAGCCATTAATACCTTGGGTGATAACGATAGTCGTGATAATTATCGTGATGCATTGGTTGCTTATTTACGTCCCTTTACAGATCAATTAAGTGATGATTCAAAAGCACGTTTAGAAAAAAATCCCTTACGTGTTTTAGATAGTAAAGATAAAGGGGATCAAGAAATTGTTAAAGAGGCACCTTCAATTCTTGATTATTTAAGTGAAGAATCACAGAAACATTTTAATCAGGTTAAAACGTTACTCGATGCTTTGAAAATTCCATATGAAGTTGATTCAACCATGGTTCGTGGACTCGATTACTACAATCATACTATTTTTGAAATTATGTCTGACTCTAAAGCCTTTGGTGGTAAATTTACAACTATCTGTGCTGGTGGTCGTTATAATGGTCTTGTTGAGCAATTAGGTGGACCTGAAACACCAGGAATTGGTTTTGGATTAGGTATTGAAAGGTTATTATTGTTACTTGAAGCCGAGGATGCAAAATTACCTGTTGAACAAGATTTAGATGTCTATGTTGTTGGTATTGGTGACGAAACAAATACTGAAACGTTAAAACTTGTTCAATCAATGCGTAAAGCTGGTTATTCAATTGAACGAGACTACTTAAATCGTAAGCCAAAAGGCCAATTTAAATCGGCTAATCGGATGAATGCTCATTTTGTTATGACTTTGGGTGAAAGTGAACTAGAAACACAAACTTTAAATTTTAAAAATATGAAAACGAGTCAAGAAGTTACAGTAAAATTAAGTGATGTCTATACTGATTTTTCAAAAGTGTATGAAGAAGCATTAAAATTAGAAATGGAGGCTGATGGAGAATGAAAAGAACAACATATAATGGCCTAGTTGATGAAACATTTATTGGTCAAACAATTACATTAAAAGGTTGGGTACAAAAACGACGTGATTTAGGTAATTTAATTTTTATTGATTTACGTGATCGTGAAGGTATTGTCCAATTAGTCTTTAGTCAAGAATTTGATTCAGAAGCTTTAAAAATTGCTGAAGAACTACGTAATGAATTTGTAATTGAAATTGAAGGCCAAGTTACTGCACGAACAGATAAAGCCATTAACCCAAGAATGAGAACGGGTAAAGTTGAAATTGAAGTTCATCATGCAGTTATTTTGAATAAAGCAAAAACACCTCCATTTGAAATACAAGATGATATTAATGTCGCAGATGATACAAGATTAAAATACCGTTACTTAGATTTACGTCGTCCTGAAATGCAAAAATCATTGATGATTCGTAGCCGGATTACACAATCTGTGCATAGCTATTTAGATGATCAAAAATTTATCGATATTGAAACACCTTATTTAACCAAATCAACACCTGAAGGAGCTCGTGATTATCTTGTGCCTTCACGTGTTTATCCTGGACATTTTTACGCCTTACCACAATCACCACAGTTATTTAAACAATTATTAATGAATGCCGGATTCGATCGATATTACCAAATTGCGCGTTGTTTTAGGGATGAAGATTTACGTGGTGACCGTCAACCGGAATTCACGCAAATCGATTTGGAAACATCATTTATGTCTGCTGAAGAAATTCAAGATTTAACTGAAGGGTTATTAAAACGAGTAATGAAAGATACGTTGGATATTGATCTTGAATTACCATTGCAACGCATGACTTGGAATGAATCAATGGCAAGATATGGTTCTGAAAAACCAGATATTCGATTTGAAATGGAATTAAAAGATATGTCTACCGCAGTTAAAGATATTGATTTTAAAGTTTTCACGAGTACTTTAGAAAATGGTGGACTTGTTAATGCAATCGCAGTTCCTGGTGGTGCTGATAAGTATTCACGTAAAGCAATTGATGCTAAAACAGCTTATATTGAACGTTTTGGTGCTAAAGGTTTAGCTTGGGTTAAAGTGACTGAAGAAGGATTTAGTGGTCCAGTTGCTAGATTTTTAAATGATCATGCAGATATTATTAAAGAAGCTGCTGGGGCAAATGTTGGTGATTTAATTTTATTTGTTGCTGATAAAGCAAGTGTCGTTCGTGCATCGTTAGGTTACTTACGTAACGAAATTGCTAAAGAAATGGAT
Source organism: Dellaglioa sp. BT-FLS60 (assembly GCF_054941065.1). Lineage (NCBI taxonomy): Bacteria > Bacillati > Bacillota > Bacilli > Lactobacillales > Lactobacillaceae > Dellaglioa > Dellaglioa sp. BT-FLS60. Next base: position 25,813 of record NZ_JBSOLI010000004.1, on the reverse strand, counting down.
ATGATTGACAGTAATCGTTTTGCTTTTCTCTGGGTTGTTGATTGGCCATTATTTGAATATAGTGAAGACTTTGACAAATACATCGCCGCACATCATCCTTTTACAATGCCAAATGAAGAAGATGTCCATTTACTTGATGAAAATCCGCATGAAGCACATGCGCAAAGTTATGATATTATTTTAAATGGTTACGAACTAGGTGGTGGCTCAATTCGTATCCATAAACGTGATATTCAAGAAAAAATGTTTAAAGCATTAGGGTTTACTAAAGAAAGTGCTGAAGAACAATTTGGTTTCTTCTTAGATGCACTTGATTATGGATTTCCACCTCATGGTGGCTTAGCAATCGGATTAGATAGATTCGCTATGTTATTAGTTAAAAAAGACAATATCCGTGAAGTTATTGCATTCCCTAAAAATTCTAAAGCATCAGAACCATTAACAAATGCGCCTAGTTTAGTCGCAAATAAACAATTAGATGAGTTATCATTAAAAATTAATAATAATGATTTGAAATAAAAGGTTTAAAGATTAATGATTAAAGTCATTAATCTTTTTTTTAGGCAAAAAAATATCAATTTTAAGTTGTTTGGGCTATGCTTAGCACAATAAAAAGGAGAGGATAATAATGAGTGAAAAGGCAATTTTTTCCGGTGGCTGTTTTTGGTGTATGGTTCAGCCATTTGAAGAACAAGCGGGAATTTTAAATGTTGTGTCCGGATATACCGGAGGGCATACTAAAAATCCAACATATGAAGATGTTGTTTCTGAAACAACGGGACATACAGAAGCTGTTGAGATAACATTTGATCCTAAAATTATTGATTATGCTCAATTAGTTGCTATTTATTGGCGCCAAACGGATCCAACTGATGCGATGGGTCAATTTCAAGATAGGGGTGAGTCCTATCGCCCAGTTATCTATACTTTGGGTAGTGAGCAGAAGAAAATTGCAGAAATATCAAGGCAAGCATTAATAGACAGTCATCTTTTTAAAGAACCAATTGTCACAAAGATTGAAGATGCGGGTCCATTTTATGTTGCAGAAGAGTATCATCAAGAATTTTATAAAAAGAATCCAAGAAGATTTGCTATGGAAGAAAACGGTGGACGTCAACAATTTAAACAAGCAATATGGCAAGATAAATAAATGATAAGGGTCTTTTCAAATGAATTTTGAAAAGACCCTTATTCTATATATTAAGATTTGATTGGTAATTGAATGTCTGACGGTATCTGGACGTAATGAATGGTATAATACTCATAAATTGTCAAAATGAATGTGAGGTTTTTTGATCATGGATGATCTGCAACAAATTTGGAAAAGGCATTCATATGCAGCTAAGGCGTCAACGGCATTTATTTATGCGATATTAGTTTCCATTGCGATGAATTTTTTTTGGACGCCTGGTAAAATATATGCTTCTGGTATTACAGGATTAGCACAGTTAATAGCAACATTACTTAGTCGATATGCCCCTTTTCAAATATCGACCGCGTTATTACTGTTTTTATTAAATATGCCAATGTTCGTTTTGGCTTGGAATAAAATTGGTCATCGTTTTACTGTATTTACTTTTTTAGCGGTTGTTTTTTCAAGTATTATGATTAAGTCAATCAGTTCAGTAACTTTAACGACTGATCCTATTATTTGTGCCATATTTGGGGGAGCTGTTAATGGATTTGGGACTGGACTAGCGCTTAGAAATGGTATTTCAACAGGTGGCTTAGATATTATTGGATTGACAATTAAAAAGAAAACAGGTAAAAGTATTGGAACGATAAATATTATTTTTAACGCTTTTATTGTTTTAGCTGCTGGCTTTGTTTACGGTTGGCCATTTGCTTTTTATTCAGCTTTGGGGCTGTTTGTGAACGCTAGGGTTATGGATATGGTTTATACAAGACAACAAAAAATGCAGGTTATGATTGTGACAAGTCGTCCTAAAAGTGTCATTGATTCTATTCAAAATCATATGCGCCGTGGTATCACGATTGTTAATGATGTTGAGGGTGCCTACCATCACGATGATAAGACACTTTTAATTACTGTTATTTCAAGATATGAACAAAATGAATTACATGATGCAATGGAAGAATCAGATCCAGTTGCATTTGTAAGTATTTCAGAAAATGTTCAAATTTGGGGTCGCTTTTATGAGCAATCGTTATAAATTAAAAATTAAAGGATTAATGAGTTATGCAAATTAAAAAAACAATCTACTTATTTCTTATTCGAATTATCTCACTCATTAATTTCTCTAAAAAAAGCGCTAATGTTGCTTATTTAATGAGTTTTGGAGGGAATAGTCATTTTATTCAACAATTAAATCAAAGGTGTCTAGATAATAATCAGCACTTAATTGTTTATTATCAGCCAGCCATGGCGCCGGAAGTTAAAAATAGTCAAAGATTGGGGATTGAAACAAAGTTATTTGTTGAAAATCTTTCTTTTATTTTTAAATTGATGCCTTTAATTGCTAAAAGTGAGTTAATTTTTGTTGATAATTATTTTGCTTTTTTAGCAACAATGCATACTAAAAAAACAACTAAAATTATCCAACTTTGGCATGCAAATGGTGCAATTAAGTCATTTGGGTGGGATGAACCCAAGACAGCTAGGCGCTCATCTACAGATAAAAAACGGTTTCAAGCGGTTTACAATAAATTTGATAATTTTATTGTAGCATCGGCTAAAATGGGTTCAGTCTTTATTAAAAGTTATGATATTGCTCCTGATAAAGTCTTAGAACTTGGTTATCCTGCTTCAGATAAATTTCAAGATAGTCAGTGGCAAGACAAAACCATGAAAAAAATTTTTACTCGTTATCCGGATTTAGTTAATAAAAAGATTATTTTATATGCACCAACGTATCGAGAGGATACAAATGGTGATGTTATATTAGAAATACCCGATGATTTTTCTAATATTCAAGATTTATTGAATGATGATACTAAGCTAATCATCAAGCTACACCCACACTTGAAAGACAAAGAAATAGAGCTGAAAGAGCGCTTATCTAAAGACATTATATGGGCAGATGAGTATTCAACTGGTGAATTATTGGCTATTACAAACTGTTTAATAACTGACTATTCATCTGTTGTTTTTGATTTTAGTTTGTTACCTAACGCTGAACAAGTGTTATTTTATTGTTTTGATTATCAGATATATGCAGATAGTATTGGGATTCAATCAGACTTTTATGACTGGGCACCAGGGATAATTGTGCAAACGATGGATGAACTAGTCAGGACTTATAAAAAAGGCCAAAATAGTGATAGACAATTAGCGACATTTAATTTATTATGGAATACAGCTAACGATGGCTATGCGACGAAGCGTGTTTTAGATTACTACATTTAATTAATTAAGGAGCGTTAACACAGTGAAAAAAGTTATTTCAATTATAAGAGAACAATTTGAAAATTTACCAATTATTTTCCGAGTTTCAAAATATGAAGATCGAGCAACTTATCAAAGTCATTATTTGGGAATTGCTTGGGAGTTCTTAAACCCAATGATTCAAATTGGTATTTACTATCTTGTTTTCGGTGTGGCATTACATGCTGGACAACAAATTGATGGGGTTAATTACTTTGCTTGGATGATGATTGGTATTTCACCATGGTTATTTATGAATGCAAGTGTGCTTGGGATGTCTCGTAGTGTTTACGAGAAGGTCGGGTTAGTTGCTAAAATGAAGTTTCCAGTTAGTGTACTACCAACAATTCGAATGATTAGTCAAATGACCGCATATTGGGTTATGTTTGGATTTAGTCTGATTGTTTTACTAATATCAGGTGTTACACCAACGTTGTATTGGTTACAGTATATTTATTACTTTATCTGTATGATTGCCTTTTTATTTGCTTTCGGGATTTTCAATTCAACTATTTCTATTTTAGCTCGTGACTACTATATTGCACTTCAATCAATTATGAGAGTGTTATTTTACATGTCAGGTATTTTGTTCAATTTAAATTCTGGGAGTTTTCCCAAGATTTTTGTTAGAATTCTAGAAATCAATCCGTTTAATTATTTGGTTGCAGGATTTAGACAAAGTTTCTTGAGTGAAGGCTGGTTCTTTAATAACCCCACTCAAATGTTACTGTTTTGGGTCATTACATTGATGTTCCTCTTAGTGGGATCGCATTTACATTATAAATTTAGAGCGCATTTCGTTGATTTAATTTAAAAACAAAAGATTTAGAAAACTTTCCGTAAGGTGGGTTTTCTAAATCTTTTTTTATAATCAATGGTATACTTATCAGTAACTTTAAAAGACGAAAAGGGGTAATGAATGATGTTGATAGGATCACATGTTGGGATGAAGGGGAAAGATATGTTGCTAGGGTCTGCTGAAGAGGCTGCAAGCAATGGGGCAAGTACGTTTATGATTTATACGGGAGCACCTCAAAATACAAGACGAAAAGATATTTCTGAGATGAATATCCCCAAAGGTCAGGCCTTTATGGCAGAACATGGGTTAAGTGATATTGTTGTTCATGCCCCTTATATTATTAATTTAGGCAATACTATTAAACCTGAGAATTTTTCTTTTGCAATTGATTTTTTAAAAGCTGAAATTGATCGTGCAGAAGCACTTGGCGCTACGCAAATGACGCTTCATCCTGGTGCACATGTTGGTGCCGGGGATGATGCAGCTATTAAGCATATTGCCGAAGGATTAAATGAAGTATTGACGCCTAACCAAAAGATTCAAATAGCTATTGAAACAATGGCGGGTAAGGGCACGGAAGTTGGACGAACATTTGAACAAATTGCACAAATTATTGATGATGTGAAACTGAATGATAAATTATCTGTTACATTTGATACTTGTCATACAAGTGATGCGGGTTATGCGATTAAAACTGATTTTGAATCTGTAATTCAAGAGTTCGATGATGTTATTGGGATTGATCGTTTAAAAGTTTTTCACATTAATGATTCAAAAAATGTTCAAGGTAGTCATAAAGATAGACATGCCAACATTGGTTTTGGTGAAATTGGATTTGAAGCTTTAAATAGGATTGTACATGATGACCGATTTAATGATGTCCCCAAAATTTTAGAGACCCCATACGTTGGATTAGATAAAAAAACGCAAAAATCACCTTATCAAAAAGAAATAGCAATGTTTAAAGAAAAGACGTTTAATCCCAATTTATTAACTGAACTTGGTTTAAATTAACAAAAAAACTCCGAAAAATTTATTTCGGAGTTTTTATTAATTACTTAAACTTTCAGTTATTAACGTAGCTGTTTCTTCAATAGACCTATCAGCAACATCAATAACGAGACATTTAATTTTTTTGTAGAGATTAGTGATAAGTTCGGTTTCGGTATTTAAAGTAGCAGATGTATTTTTCAGTCCAATAATTTTCTGAGACTCAATTTTAAAAAGTTCTTTAGGAATCTGAGTATCTACAGTTAACGGAAAGTTAGCAACTTTGTAATTTTGCATAGCTAAAAATAGTGATAAGGCCGTTTTTGACGTTTTTGGAGCACCTAAAATAATGATATCTGCTTTGGATAGTCCAGTTACATCAGCTGTTTGATCATATCTAACAGCAAATTCAATAGCTTCTATTTTATCGAAATAGCTTTGGTTTAAGTTATGATTACCACCAGGAATTCGAATAGGATCAAAACCAGATTTTTTTTGAATAACAGCAATTGAGTTTGAAATACCGTCAATGGCTGAAAGGTTGTGTTCAAGACTGAATTGAGTTACATAATCGCTTAAATCTGGGTCAACAAAGGTGTGAACAATAACTGCGTCATCACGCTGAGCAGATTTTAAAAGACCACTTAATAGTGACAGTGTACGAGTAAATGGGTGTCTTTGAAACTCAAAATCAATATCTGGAAACTGTGCCGTAAACGCATTAGCTAGTGTTAAGCCTGTATTACCAATTGAATCCGAAATAATATAAAGAATAATTTTTTGCATGGTTAATCCCCCTAGATGTGCCATTAATTTGTATGATTGAATTATACAAATTAATGATACAAAATACAATTGATAACGTTATCTTAAATATTTTATAAAAGATTTATTGACGGCGATTGAGACTTTAGTTATAATGAATAAGGACAGTTTGACGATGCAACTTAATGCATAAAAAGACGGTTACATTCAAGCTCGGAGGGAGGGATATCTATGTCAAAGACAGTCGTACGTAAAAACGAATCTCTCGATGATGCTCTTCGTCGCTTTAAACGTTCCGTTTCTAAAACAGGTACATTACAAGAATACCGTAAACGCGAATTCTATGAAAAGCCAAGTGTGAAACGTAAGAAGAAATCCGAAGCAGCAAGAAAGCGTAAAACAACTAAGAAACGCTTCTAGTCTAGGGAGGAATCACGTTGAGTCTATTAGAAACACTTAATAACGATTTAAAACAAGCGATGAAAGCAAAAGACAAACAAACTTTAAGCACTGTAAGAATGCTTAAAGCAGCTGTTACAAACGAAGAAATTAAAGCGGGTCATGAATTGTCAACTGACGATGAAACTGTTTTATTAGCTCGTGAGTTAAAACAACGTAAAGAATCTTATGCAGAATTCAAAAGTGCTGGTCGAGATGATCTTTTAGAAAGTCTTGATATGGAAATTACAATTGTCGAAAAATATTTACCTGAGCAATTATCAGCTGACGAAATTACTAATATTGTGAAAGAAGTTATTTCACAAGTTGGTGCAACTTCAAAGGCCGATTTTGGTAAAGTCATGGGTGCGGTTATTCCTAAACTTAAGGGACGTGCTGATGGCAAGGTTATTAGTGAGACAGTTAAATCATTATTAAACTAGCAAAAAGAACTACAATTCTATTGAATTGTAGTTCTTTTTTTGTTTTAAATGAATCAAAATATAAAGAAATACAGATTTACTTTAGTTAGTTTCAGAAATATGCTATTATTTGAGTTAGGTAACTTTAGGACATATAAAACGAATTTAAAGAGGGCTATTATGGATTTAGAAATTTTTGACCACACTGAAGCAGAACCAGAAAAAAATATTACATTAATTAAAGAAATTCTTGATTTTGCGGGTAAAAAAATAGACTTACCTGATGATACTGAAATGTCAGTGACCTTAATGAATAATGAAGAAATTCATAAAATTAACCGAGATTATCGGAATGTTGATAGACCAACTGATGTTATCAGTTTTGCAATTGAAGAAGATGGTGATGATATGCCAATTATTTTTCCTGATGATGAAGATATGGATATGCCAGAAATAGCAAAGAATATTGGTGATATCATGATTTCAACTGAAAAAGTGGCTGAACAAGCAATTGATTATGGTCATTCTTATGAACGTGAACTTGGTTTTTTAACAGTGCATGGTTTCTTACATCTAAATGGTTATGATCACATGGAACCTGAAGATGAAAAAGAAATGTTTGGCTTACAAACTGAAATATTAGATGCTTATGGCCTTAAACGATAAGCGCCAGGTTAAAAAAAATCGAACATTTTTGTCATCATTAGGACATTCATTAGATGGCCTTGTTACGGTTTTTAAAGAAGAACGAAATATGAAAAAACATGTGGCAATGATGGTTTTAGTTTCGATTTGCGCAGCGATTTTTCAGATTTCTGAAACAGAGTGGTTGTGGTTGGCCTTAAGTATTAGTATGGTCATTATTAATGAAGTCTGGAACACCGTTATTGAAAATCTAGTTGATTTGACAACTGGAAATAAATATAACGAAATTGCAAAAAAAGTGAAAGATATGTCAGCAGCAGCCGTCTTACTTTCTGCGCTATTTGCGATGATTGTTGGATGTCTCATTTTTATCCCACAACTGTTGGCATTGGTGTTTGGTTAGTCAATTATAAGAGAAGATACTTAAATAAGAGGAGAATTAATTAATGCAAAATAAAAAATTTCATTCAGGATTTGTTGCCATTTTAGGACGTCCTAATGTTGGTAAATCAACATTTTTAAATAATGTTATGGGTCAAAAAATTGCAATTATGAGTGATAAGGCACAAACAACTAGAAACAAAATTCAAGGTATCTATACAACTGATGATGCACAAATTGTCTTTATTGATACACCTGGTGTTCATAAACCAAAAAGTCGTTTAGGCGATTTTATGGTTAAATCGGCACTTTCAACACTTGGAGAAGTTGATGCAATCTTATTTATGGTTAATGCAACAGAAAAACGTGGTCCTGGAGATAATTTTATCATTGATCGCTTAAAGGATACTAAAAAACCAATTTACTTGGTTATTAATAAAATTGATCAAATTCATCCCGATGAAATATTAGCTATTGTGGAGACTTATCGTGAATCATTAGATTATAAAGAAGTTTTCCCAATTTCGGCGCTTAAAGGAAATAATGTTAATGAGCTAGTTGATTCATTAATGAGTGAACTACCTGAAGGTCCTCAATTTTATCCTGAAGATCAAATTACAGATCATCCAGAACGATTTGTTATGGGTGAATTAATTCGTGAAAAAGTTTTACAATTAACAAGAGAAGAAGTCCCTCATTCAGTTGCTGTATTAGTTGAAGACATAAAAAAAGAAGACGAAGAAAAATTGCATATTTCTGCAACAATCATCGTTGAACGTTCAACTCAAAAAGGAATTATCATTGGTAAAGGTGGTAAAATGCTAAAGGATATCGGAGTTAAAGCTAGAAAAGATATCGAAACAATGCTTGGAGATCGCGTTTATTTGGAACTTTGGGTTAAAGTTCAAAAAAATTGGCGTGATAAACAAACCGATTTGAAAGCATTCGGTTATCGTGAAGACGACTATTAAAAGTAATATAATGATCGGAACAAAGTTAATATTTGTTCCGATTTTTATTTAGTTATGGAAGGGGGAATGTGGTATCGTTCAGAACAATGCAGATTTTGAAGGAATTTTACTTTATCGTAAAGAATATAAGGAACGTGATTTATTGGTTAAATTCTTAACTGATCGATATGGTAAAAAAATGTTTTTTATCAAGGGTGCAAGAAAACGTGGTTTTAAATTGGCGTCTGCTTTATTGCCGTTTACAATTGGGACCTATAGCGGTAATTTAAATGATAATGGGCTTTCATTTATCAATGCGGCTAAAGAATTTGAACAATTTCAAACTATCTCACAAGATATCGTCAGCAATGCCTATGCAACTTATATCTTTAGTTTGATCGATGCTGCATTTAAAGATAACGACCCCATTCCAGTTTGGTTTCAAAAGGTCGCAACGGCTATTCGATTGATTGATGAAGAGTTTGATGCAGAAATTATAACAAATATTATTGAAATTCAATTATTAACGGTTTTTGGTGTGCAACCACAGTTGCAAGGATGTACTGTTGGTGGTGAAACTCAAGGGGAATTTGACTATTCAGAATCTTACGGTGGGTTACTTTGTTCTAAACATTGGTACCTTGATAATAATCGATTACATGCCACTCAAAAAACAATTTATTATTTAAGACAATTTTCTGTTGTGAATCTCGATAAATTAAATTCAATTAAGGTTGCTGAGCCTACAAAAAAAGAATTACGGCGAATTATTGATGTTATTTATGATAATAGTGTTGGATTAAATTTAAAAAGTAAAAAATTTATTGATGGGATGGACTCATGGCCCGTTTCATTAAAGAAAAAGACTGAAATGTAATTGACAAATAATGATTTCTAAACTATGATTATAGAGAAATAAATAGCGGGATTATGATGAAAAAAGGTAAGAATAATTATTAAAGCGAACTTAGGATTGGTGTGAGCTAAGTGATTAATTATTGTTATTGGCGTTTTCGGAGTCCTTTGTTAATGAAGCTGCTGGTTACTTTAACCAGAAGTAGGGTGGAACCGCGATATTAAAATCGTCCCTATGTGGTCTATAAGACTGCATAGGTTTTTTTGTGTCTAAAACTAAGGAGGAATATCATGTCAAAAAAGTTAGCTGTTCAAGATATTATTATGACATTACAAAAATTTTGGGCTGATCAGGGTTGTATGCTCATGGAAGCATACGATACGGAAAAAGGGGCAGGAACTATGAGTCCTTATACATTCTTGCGCGCAATTGGACCAGAACCATGGAATGCTGCCTACGTTGAACCTTCAAGACGTCCTGCAGATGGTCGTTATGGTGAAAATCCTAACCGATTATATCAACATCATCAATTTCAAGTTGTGATGAAACCTTCTCCTGCAAATATTCAAGACTTATATTTAGATAGTTTGCGTGCCTTAGGTATTGATCCTGCTGAACATGATATCCGCTTTGTTGAAGATAACTGGGAAAATCCATCAATGGGCTGTGCTGGTGTTGGTTGGGAAGTTTGGCTTGATGGTATGGAAGTGACCCAATTTACTTACTTCCAACAAGTTGGTGGACTAGAAGTTCATCCAGTGACTAGTGAAGTGACATATGGGTTAGAACGTCTTTCTTCATATATTCAAGATGTTGAGAGTGTCTATGATCTTGAATGGGCTGACGGTGTTATGTACGGTGATATTTTCAAGGAACCTGAGTACGAAAATTCTAAATATTCATTCGAAGAAAGTAATCAAGAAATGTTATTTAATTTATTTGATGTCTATGAAACTGAAGCTAAAAAGCAAATTACGAATGGCTTAGTCCATCCAGCCTATGATTATGTTTTAAAATGTAGTCACACCTTTAATTTATTGGATGCTCGTGGTGCCGTTTCAGTGACGGAACGTGCTGGCTATTTAGCAAGAATTAGAAATATGGCAAAATCAATTGCTAAGGTCTTTGTTCAAGAACGAAAGAAACTGGGTTATCCCTTATTAAAAGACGAAAAACTTCGTGCAAAGTTATTAAAGGAGGACAAATAAGATGACACATTCCTTTTTATTAGAAATTGGGTTAGAAGAGATACCTGCCCATGTTGTTACACCAAGTCAGAATCAATTAGCTAAACGTGTGAGTGATTTTTTGACGGAACAACGTTTATCGTTTGGTGAAGTGAAAGCTTTCTCAACGCCTAGACGACTCGCAATTGAAGTGACTGATTTAGCTGATAAACAAGAAGATATTCAAGAAGAAGCTAAAGGCCCTGCAAAGAAGATTGCATTAGATGATGAAGGTAATTGGTCAAATGCTGCTAAAGGATTTGTTCGTGGGCAAGGGGTTACAACCGATGAAATCACCTTCAAAGAATTAAAGGGTGTCGAATATGTTTATGTGAATAAATTTATTGCTGGGAAATTAGCTAAAGATATTTTAAGTCAAATTAAAAATGTAATCGAAGCAATGACTTTTCCAACTATGATGCACTGGGCAAATTATGATTTTAAATATGTCCGTCCAATTCGTTGGCTAGTTGCGTTACTTGATGATGAGGTTGTTCCATTTAGCATTTTAAATATTGAATCTGGTCGTCAAACGCAAGGACATCGATTCTTAGGTGAAGCCGTTGATCTTGCATCAGCAACTGAATATGTTGGAAAATTAGAAGAACAATATGTCATCGTTGACTCTAATAGACGAAAAGAAATGATTAGAACGCAAATTGCTGCGCTTGAAAATAATCAAGACTGGCATATCATTGTAGATGAAGATCTTTTGGAAGAAGTTAACAATTTAGTTGAATTTCCAACTGTATTTTCTGGTCATTTTGATGAGAAATACTTGGATATTCCGGATGTTGTTTTAATGACTTCAATGAAAGACCATCAAAGATTCTTTTATGTTCGCGGTCAAAATGATGAAATCTTACCCATGTTTGTCTCAGTTCGTAACGGGACAGAAGCTAATATTGCCAATGTAGAAGCAGGTAATGAAAAAGTTCTTACGGCACGCTTGGAAGATGCAGCATTTTTCTATCAAGAAGATCAGAAACAAACGATTAATGATTATGTGGAACGACTAAAAAGTGTCACTTTCCATGATAAAATCGGATCGATGTATGAAAAAATGGCACGTGTGCAATTAATGGCACAAATTATTGGTAAACGTGTTGGTTTAAATGATCATGAACTAGCGCTCTTACAACGAGCAAGTGAGATTTATAAATTTGATTTAGTTACAGGTATGGTTGGTGAATTTTCAGAACTTCAAGGAATTATGGGTGAGAAATATGCCTTATTGATGGGCGAAGAACCAGCTGTTGCGCAAGCAATTTCTGAACATTATATGCCAATTAGTGCTGATGGTGCCTTACCTAAATCAAAAATTGGGGCAGTTTTGGCTATCGCTGATAAATTAGATAGTATATCAAGTTTCTTCTCAGTGGGATTAATTCCAACCGGCTCAAACGATCCCTATGCGCTGCGTCGTCAAGCATTCGGTGTTGTTAGAATTGTTGAAGCTCGTCAATGGCGTTTTTCACCACTTGAAGTATTAAATGATATTAAAGCATTAGCAACACTTCATCCAGAATTATTCACGAAGATGTCTGTCGGTGAAAATGATTCAGACGTTCTGAGCTTTATTAACGATCGGATGAAGCAATGGTTCTCAAATCAAAAAGTGAGCTACGATATTATTGAAAGTGTCGTTGAAAGCGCTGGTGCAGATTTATTAACAATGGCAGAAGCTGCAGTCGCTCTTGAAACTCATAAAAAAGATAGTGATTTTAAGGAAACCATTGAAGCTATTAACCGTGTGTTGAAGTTATCAGATAAAAATAATGCAACTGATTTAGCAATTGAGCAAACCTTATTTGACAATACTGCTGAAAAAGAACTGTTTGAACGTGTTGATACAATACAAAGTCGTTTGGCAGACTTAACACCCGAAGAATTATATAATACATTAAATGATATTCGACCATTAATTGAAAATTATTTTGATCAAACAATGGTTATGGTAGATGATGTAAAAATTAAAAAGAACCGTTTGAATCAATTGAGTTTAATTGCTAAAATGAGTTCAAAATTAGGTAATTTGAATAAATTAAATATTAAATAATAGAGAGATAGGAACTTATCTGAGAGGATAACTCCTATTTTTTGTTTGGTAAAAGATTAGGAATAGGCATATTTGACAAAAGTGTCTATTAGTCAGAGCTAATTGTTGTATTTATGTCAAATCAATGCTACTATTATGAGTGCTCAAAAAAGATGTCTAACTTCGTATTGTTAGTTTTGGAGGTGAATAACTGGAATGAGAATACCCGAAAATGTCATTGAACATGTTCGAACAAGTGTGAATATTACTGATGTGATTAGTCAGTATGTCGGATTAAAAAAATCTGGTAATAATTTTATGGGTTTGTGTCCGTTCCATGAGGAAAAAACACCTTCATTTTCTGTAAGCGAAGAGAAACAAATCTTCCATTGTTTTAGTTGTGGACGAGGTGGGAATGTTTTCAAATTTTTAACCGAATTAGATGGTCTTAGTTTTCCAGAGTCGGTTAATAAAGTTGCAGAATTTGCTGGTATAGAAATGGATAGTAAATATGCGCAATCACAATTAGCTGAAACGCAGGAATCAACGGAAAATCGGCAATTAAAACAAATTCATGACGATGCGACTAAGTTATATCAACATATCTTAATGAATACAGAAATGGGTCAAAAAGCGTTAGATTATTTGCATCATCGAGGGATGACTGATGAAGACATTGCAACTTTTCAAATTGGATTTGCACCTGAAAAATCAGTTTTACAGGCTTTTTTAGATGAAAAGAAAATAGAGTATCAATTGTTACGACAATCTGGTCTATTTATTGAAAATCAAGAAGGAAAGTTGCGTGAACGATTTATTAACCGTGTCATGTTTCCAATTAGAAATCAAAATGGTCAGGTTGTTGCTTTTTCAGGTCGATTACTTGAGAAAAATAAAGAATTACCTAAATATTTAAATAGTCCTGAGACGCCCATTTTTAATAAACGAGATATTTTATTTAATTATGATTTGGCAAAAAAAGAAATTCGGACGGAAGGTAATGTTGTTCTGTTCGAAGGATTCATGGATGTTCTAGCAGCTTATCGGTCTGGTGTTAAAAATGGGGTTGCCTCTATGGGAACAAGTCTGACAAATGAACAAATTTATTTGTTGGAACGGTCAACATCACAATTAAACATTTGTTATGATGGGGATGAGCCAGGTCAAAATGCAACTAATCGTGCTTTAGATTTGTTGGCAAATCAAACAAAAATGAAGGTTGGCGTGCTGGTTATTCCTGATGGCATGGATCCAGATGAATTTGTTGCAAAAAATGGTAAAGATAAGTTTCTTGAGTTAGCTCACTCTGCTCGAGAGACAGCAATTTCGTTTAAAATGAATTTTTTGAAACGAAATCGAAATTTAAAAAATGAAAGTGAGCAAATTGACTATATTGAACAGGTTTTACAAGTTTTAACAACCATTAAAACGCCTTTTGAACAAGACATTTATATTAATCAGTTGGCTGATGATTTTAAAATTGATAAAGCAATTCTAAGACAACAACTTGTTGACTTAGTCGCTGTTCAGCCAAGAGTGCCGCAACAACAAATGAGTCAGCCTTCGAGAGCTCGGACAGATGAGCCACCTGTTGAACAACACCAAGATATCATGCGTGATGAAAAAATGGGTCGTGTGGAACGGGCTGAACGCTTATTATTGTATCGTGTATTGCATGACCATACTGCTTGGCTAAAGATTCGAGCAATTGATGGGTTTAGCTTTGTACATGATGGTTACCAGCTGATATATACGTTAGCTGAAGGCTATTTCGAAGGACATGAACAATATGAAATTGCTAGTTTCTTAGATTACTTACCAGAAGAACCTTTGAAACGCTTTGTCATGCAAATTGAACTTATGACAGTTGCGGATAACGCTTCAGAGGATGAACTTAACGATTGTGTATCAGTTATTATGAATGATTCTCCTGTTGAACGCGCTATTAGTCAAGTTCGTTCGGACCTTGCAGAGGCCAATCGGTTGGGTAATAAAGAAATGACTAATGAACTATCATTTAAATTAATTGCTTTGTATCAAAAACAACAAGTACCACGAACATCCATCTAAGGGAGGAATTATTAATGGTAAAAAAAGTAGAAAAAGTTGAAGAAGCAGAGTTTGATGAAAAAGGGTTTAAAAAAGCACAAACGAAGTTAATCAAAGCCTACAAAGTTAAAAAAGAAATTAAGTATGACGATTTAACGAATGAACTAGCAACACCATTTCATTTAGATGCTACTCGTATGGATAAATTACTTCAAAAAGTTGAAGATGCTGGTATTGCTGTTGTTGATGAAGAGGGAAACCCAAGTGAACATAGTTTAAAAGCTGCTGAAAAAGTGACTAAGAAAGCCTTAAAAGATACCTCTGCACCAACTGGTATTAAGATTAATGATCCCGTTAGAATGTATTTGAAAGAAATTGGTCGTGTTAACCTTTTAAAAGCAGAGGAAGAAGTTGCCTTAGCTTTAAAAATTGAAGAAGGCGATGAAGAGGCTAAACAAAAATTAGCAGAAGCTAACCTACGTTTAGTTGTTTCGATTGCTAAACGCTATGTTGGACGTGGAATGCAATTTCTTGATTTAATCCAAGAAGGTAACATGGGATTAATGAAGGCTGTTGAAAAATTTGATTACCGTAAAGGGTTCAAGTTCTCAACGTATGCAACATGGTGGATTAGACAAGCAATTACGCGTGCTATTGCTGATCAAGCCCGTACCATTCGAATTCCAGTTCATATGGTTGAAACAATTAATAAATTAATTCGAATTCAACGTCAATTATTGCAAGAGCTTGTTCGTGAACCTATTCCTGAAGAAATCGGTGCTGAAATGGACATGCCTGCTATGCCCGCTGAAAAAGTTCGTGAAATTTTAAAAATTGCTCAAGAACCTGTTTCATTAGAAACACCTATTGGTGAAGAAGATGATTCTCATTTGGGTGATTTTATTGAAGATCAAGATGCAACAAGCCCAGCTGACCATGCTGCTTATGAGCTCTTGAAGGAACAATTAGAAAATGTGCTTGATACATTAACTGATCGTGAAGAAAATGTCTTACGTTTACGATTTGGTCTTGATGATGGTCGCACAAGAACGCTTGAAGAAGTTGGTAAAGTCTTTGGTGTGACGCGTGAACGTATTCGTCAAATTGAAGCTAAAGCATTACGTAAATTACGTCATCCTTCTCGTTCAAAACAACTAAAAGATTTCTTAGAATAAACAATTGAGAGCACAGTATAAAACGAAATTTGTTTTATACTGTGCTCTTTTTAGTTATAATAAGAAAGGATAATATGGAAAGAAGAGGATCAATATATGGATGCACGACATTTGTCAGATCGATTAGTTCAAGTTGCAAAATTTGTACCAAAAAATGCAAGATTAGCTGATATTGGCTCAGATCATGCTTATTTACCTGCTTATTTAGCCATCAATAAAATAATTTCATATGCAGTTGCTGGTGAAGTTGCTAAAGGCCCCTATGAAAATGCCGTAACAGAAATTAATAAAGAGCGGCTAGATCATATGATTATGCCAAGATTGGCGAATGGGTTAAAGGCAATTAAACCAAGTGATAATATCGATACGATTACAATTGCAGGGATGGGCGGCCCTTTAATTAAAACGATTTTCACTGCTGATTTAGAAAAATTAATGGGTGTACGGCGATTAATTATTCAACCTAATGTTGGACAAGCATTAATACGTGAATGGTTAATGAATAATTCGTATCAAATTATCGATGAGGATATTGTTGAAGATGATCATCATGTCTATGAGATTATTGTGGCCGAAAAAGTTAGTGATAAAATAACCTATTCTGCATTAGATTTGAAATATGGGCCAAAATTAAGAATGGACCAAAGTGATGTGTTTAAAATGAAATGGCAAAAGCAAATGAAAAAGAAACGGGAAGTTTTAAAACATTTTGCAGCTGCTACTGAAGTTCCCTTGGCTAAAAAAGATGTTTTAGAGTCTGAAATAAAAGAAATTGAGGAGATGCTTAAATGACCAAAATACTTGATTTAATTAATCGGTTTGAAGCATTTGCTCCCAAAAGTATGGCTGAAACAGGTGATCCAGTTGGTCTGCAGTTGGGGAATTTGAACAATGATGTTACTAAGGTGATGACAACGTTAGATGTCCGTCCAGAAGTTGTTCAAGAAGCGATTGATAATAAGGTTGATTTAATTTTTGCGCATCATCCATTAATGTTTAGACCAGCTAAAAATTTGGACACCACAAATCCTCAAAATAAAATGTATGCAGACTTGTTACGCCATAATATAACTGTTTATGCAGCGCATACTAATTTGGATAATGTTTCTGGTGGCATGAATGATTGGTTGGCAGAACAATTGGGATTACAAGAAACGGTACCATTGGTACATACAAATAGTGCGGATTATGGGATGGGGCGTGTCGGAAAATTAGCTGATCCAATGACGGTGGCTGAGTTTTCTGATTACTGTAAGCAACAATTTCATTTAAGCGGCTTACGAATTATTTCGAATGATTTAGCACAATCAGTTCAACGGATTGCTGTCCTAGGAGGTGATGGTGGTAAATTCTATCATGAAGCCATTAAAAATCAAGCAGATGTCTATGTGACAGGCGATATTTATTACCATACAGCTCATGATATGTTGGCTGAAGGCCTAACAGCTATCGATCCAGGACATCATATTGAAAGTATCTGTAAGGGCCAACTTAAATGGTTATTTGAAGAATGGAATGTAGAAAATAAATGGCAAATTGAAATAATTGCCTCAACCCTTAATACAGATCCATTTCAGTTTATTTAAGTTCAAAATTAGAGTATGATTAGAGATATTAAATAAACTATTAGGAGATAAGCTGCTATGACAAAATATGAAGAATTAATTCCACGTTTTATTAAGTATGTAAAAACGGAAACGCGCTCTGATGAAAATTCAAAAACGACTCCTTCAACTCAAACTCAGGTTGATTTTGCAAAAGAATTAAAAAAGGAACTTTTGGAAATTGGATTAGCTGATGCACGTATTTCTGAAAAAAGTGGGTACGTTTTAGCAACGTTACCAAGTAATTTAGAAAATGGTGAAGAAGTTAAAGCGGTTGGATTTATTTCACATATGGATACAGCTGCATTTACGGCAGAAGGTGTTAAGCCACAATTCGTTGAAAATTATGATGGTGAATCTGATATTAATCTTGATGATGAAGGTAAATTTAAATTAACCGTTAAAGAATTTCCAAATTTAAAGAATTATAAAGGGAACACACTGATTACAACAGATGGGTCAACGTTATTAGGTTCTGATGATAAATCTGGTGTAGCTGAAATTATAACAGCTGTAGCTTACTTAGTAGCGCATCCTGAAGTTAAGCATGGTGATATCAAAGTTGGTATTGGACCTGATGAAGAAATTGGTGTTGGGGCTGATAAATTTGACGTAAAAGATTTCGGAGCCGACTTAGCTTATACGGTTGATGGTGGACCACTAGGCGAGCTAGAATATGAAACGTTTAATGCTGCTCAAGCAGTTATTTCAATTCAAGGTAAAGAAGTGCATCCAGCGACCGCTAAAGGTGTTTTAATTAATGCCATTAAACTTGCTAACCAATTTGATGCTTTGTTACCACAAGATGAAGTACCTGAAAAAACGGAAGGACGAGAGGGATTTTATCATTTAGTTTCTCTAGATGGAACCGTTGATGAAGCAAAAATGGTTTATATTATTCGTGATCATGACCGTCAAAAATTTGAAGATCGTAAGAAATTTATGTTGTCAATTGCTGATAAAATGAATGCAGGTTTTGATACTGAACGTGTGACAATTGATATGGCTGATCAATACTATAATATGCGTGAAGTGATTGAGAAGGACATGACTGTTGTGAATGTTGCTAAGCAAGCCATGGAAAACTTATCAATTAAACCAGATATTTATCCAGTACGTGGTGGGACTGATGGCTCTAAAATTTCATTTATGGGACTACCAACGCCAAACTTGTTTGCTGGTGCAGAAAATATGCACGCACGATTTGAGTTTGTTTCCATTGAAACAATGGAAAAAGCAACGGATGTTGTGCTAGAAATTATCAAATTAGTGTCTGAAGAAACCAAATAATAAATTTTAAGACAAATAAAAAAAGATAAACTAATTTAGTTTATCTTTTTTTATTTGTCAGATTTAGGATCTTTGATAATGGCGTAAAGGCAGTTCACAGCAATTAAGCCAGTGACTGCGAATACAATACCGATTAATAAAACTGGTGCAAATGTTGTACCAGTTAGTGAACTTACGATATAACCGATTACTTCACCAAAAATGAAGCCCCAAAAAAGAATTGTTAATTGTTTCATCATAGAACAACACCTCACATTCAAAGATAAGTTTAGCACAAATAATTATTTTTGCAAAAGCTTTTTGACGTCTATTGGGTATTGGTAAAAAGTTTTGTATAATAGCATTAATAGATACTTGAGAGGGGGTTAATTATGTTTGTTCCATTAAAGGTTAAAAGTTCATTTAGTTTACTACAAAGTACAACCAAGATTAATGATCTGGTGCAAAATGCTAAGAGTAAAGGGTATAGCGCACTTGCTTTAACGGATAATAATACATTGTACGGTGCGATTGATTTTTATAATGCTTGTCGAAAAGCTGGAATCAAACCAATCATCGGACTGACATTAGATATTTCCGGTTTAGTTGAAACTGAACATGAATATGAATTAACTTTTATTGCAAAAAATAAACAAGGTTACCAGAATTTAATGCAACTATCAACGTTAAAGATGACATTAAGTGAGGGGACATTAACATGGGATAAATTAGTAAACTATTTAGATGGATTATTCATGCTATCTCCCAGTGAAAAAAGTGAATTTAGTTATTTAATTCAACAAAGTCAGATTTCTGATGCTAAAGAATTATTAACCAAATACCAAAATTTAATTGGCTCAGAAAATGTCCGGGTGGGGCTATCTCACTTGATGGATACGATTACGGCACAGTCTATTAAAGCTTTAGTAAGTGACTTTGATATGCGAGTTATTGCTTTAGATGAAGTGAATTATTTGGAACCTGAAAACCAATTTGATGTGGAGGTTCTTCAGGCTATTAATGATGGTGCAACGATTTCAGCTGATAGATTTGCAGAACAGCCGTTGGGCGTGTATTCGTTAAGAAATCCTGAAGAAATAACAAAAGAATATCAAGAATTATCAATGGTAGAGGCTATCCAAGAAACACAAAATGTAGCCGACGAAACGGCACTAGAATTAACATTTTCACAACCCAAATTGCCCGAGTATCCATTGCCAGATAATGAGACGGCACATAGTTATTTAAGAAAACTTTGCATTTCTGGATTGTATTCACGATTTCCAAATGGTGTCTCTGAAGAATATAAGCAAAGATTGAATCTCGAACTGAGCGTGATTCAAAAAATGGGATTTGAAGATTATTTTTTAATTGTTTGGGATATTATGAATTATGCCCATTCACAACAGATTATTACTGGTCCTGGACGAGGGTCATCAGCTGGTTCACTGACGGCCTATACATTGACTATTACAGATGTCGATCCAATTGAATATAACTTGTTATTTGAGCGTTTTTTAAATTCAAAACGTGTTCAAATGCCGGATATTGATTTAGATATACCAGATGATAAACGAGGGATGATTCTGGATTACTTACATCAGAAATATGGTCATTATCATATGGCTCAAATTATTACCTTTGGGACAATGGCGGCTAAGCAAGCTTTAAGGGATGTTGGCCGTGTATTCGGTATTTCGCCTTTTGAAATGAAAGCTTGGAGTGAAGCAATTCCTAATGTTTTGAAAATTACATTGACGGATGCATTAACGCAATCACAAAAGTTACGTAATTTAGTGAATGATAGTCCTAAAAATAAAGGTATTTTTACCGTTGCGCAACATATTGAAGGCATTCCGAGACATTATTCGACGCATGCTGCGGGAGTCGTCCTGAGTCAAATTGATTTACGTGAAGTTGCTCCGTTGCAAAATGGGAGTGATGATATCTTACTGACGCAGTATTCTAAAGATTTAGTTGAAAATGTTGGGTTATTAAAAATTGATATTTTAGGGTTACGTAATTTAAATATTTTGGACCAAGCCGTAACCCAAGTTAAAAAAAATTATCAAGCCGATTTTAATCCAGCCCTCGTTAATTTAGAGGACGAGAAAACGTTAGCTCTTTTTAGAGCAGGCGATACTTCTGGCGTTTTTCAATTTGAATCAAGTGGTATTAAAAATGTTTTGAAAAAATTGCAACCGACCTCTTTCGAGGATGTTGCTGCGGTCAATGCATTGTATCGACCGGGCCCCATGGAGAATATTGATACGTTTATTGCCCGGAAGCATGGCCTTGAGAAAATAACATTTCCGGATGATAGCTTGAAACAAATTCTTGAACCTACTTATGGGGTATTAGTGTATCAGGAACAAGTCATGCAAGTTGCATCAAAAATGGGTAATTTCACGTTGGGTGAAGCCGACTTGCTTCGTCGAGCAATGAGTAAAAAGAAAAAAGTAATTATTGATGAAATGCGAACACAGTTTATTAATGGGGCACAGGATAACGGCATTCAAGAGAATGTGGCTAAGACGGTTTATAGTTATATTGAACAATTTGCTAATTATGGATTTAATCGATCACATGCCGTTGCCTACAGTAAGATTGCATTTCAGTTGGCTTATATCAAGGCGAATTTTTCGGCCGCATTTTTTGAAGCCATTTTAAATTCTGTGGGTAACAATCCACAAAAAATAAAAGATTATTTGGTAGAAGCTAAGCAGTATCATGTAACCATTAAATTACCTGATATAAACGTGAGTGAATTTGGCTTTAGTTTGAAGAAAAATGTTGTCTTATTTGGGTTAAGTAGTGTAAAAGGACTTAGAAAAGATTTTATTGAACATATTATTACATTACGACAAGAAGCACCTTTTACAGATTTTCAAGCTTTCTTACATCGCATAGATAAGAAGTATTTGAATGAGGCTAATATATCAGCGCTCATTTATTCCGGTTGCTTTGATCATTTTGAATATAATCGTGCTGAGTTAATTAGTGCTTTACCAGAATTAATTAGTAGTATTGATTTAAGTGGGAATAATACTAATTTGTTTGAATTATTAACCCCTAAGATTGTGAGACAATCAAATTTTCCATTAATGTTTCGTTTAGAAAAAGAAGCTCAATATTTGGGAGCTTACCTGTCAGGGCATCCTGTTGAAAAATATCGTAAACAATTAAGTCAAAGTAACTTACAAAAAATTTCAGAGATATCTGAAAAAAAACGTGTCACTATTTTGGTTAACCTTACGAGAGTTAAAGTTATTCGAACAAAAAAAGGGCAACAAATGGCTTTTGTGAATGGCTCTGATGAAACAAGTGAGATTGATTTAACGCTATTTCCTGATTTATTTCGACAAAAGGAATCTTTGCTTGAAAAAAATAAAATTGTTGTTGTGTCAGGGGATGTTGAAACAAGCAGAGGATTACAAATTATTGTTAAAAAAATAGATTTAGTAGATGACTATATTAAACAAGCGACACACAAAAAATGGTTTTTAAAAATTGCTAAAACAACAACTAATGAAAAAATTGAAGAATTAATGCAACTAATGAAAATGCGTTTGGGGCAGACACCAGTTATTTTGTACTATGAAAAAGACAATCGTAAAATTAGTTTGGATAGAACTTATTGGTTAAGGGATGACGAAGAAACGCATACAGCGCTTACAAGTATGTTGGGTTCTGAAAATGTTGTCATTAAGTAATTTATTCTTGAAAATACTGGAAAGTATTTTCACATTTAACAAGACAACTTTTCTGAAAAGTGTTAATATAGTGAGTGAAATATGTACTTAAATTACTTATTGAGGTGAAGAAATGAAACGCATTGGTATTTTAACAAGTGGTGGAGATGCGCCAGGTATGAACGCTTCAGTTCGTGCCGTTGCACGTCGTGTAATAGGTGAAGGATTAGAAGCATACGGTATTAATTATGGTTTTGCTGGCTTAGTTGCTGGGGACATTCATAAAATTGAATACGCTGACGTTGATGATGTTATTCAACGTGGTGGGACAATGTTATACTCAGCTCGTTATCCTGAATTTGCAACTGCTGAAGGACAATTAAAAGGTATCGAACAACTTAAAAAGTTCGGTATTGATGCTTTAGTTGTTATCGGTGGGGATGGTTCATATCATGGTGCTCTAGCACTCACAAAACGTGGATTTAACGCTGTTGGTATCCCAGGAACAATTGATAATGATATTCCTGATACAGATTTCACAGTTGGATTTGATACAGCTGTTAACACAGCTCTTGATGCAATTGATCGTATTCGCGATACTGCTCGTTCACATCAACGGACATTTATCGTTGAAGTAATGGGTAGAAATGCTGGAGATATTGCTTTATGGGCTGGTATTGCTGGTGGTGCTGACGTTATTGTTATTCCTGAAAAAGGGTATAATATGCAAGAAATTGCAGATAAACTTAACAGTAATCGTGAGCATGGCAAGGATTCAGGAATTATCGTTTTAGCTGAAGGTGTCATGGGTGCTAGTGCTTTTGCTGCCGAATTAGACACATATGGTAATTTCGAAACACGTGTGACTATTTTGGGTCATACACAACGTGGTGGTGTACCAACTGCCAAAGATCGTGTCTTAGCAAGTCGTTTTGGTGATTATGCTGTTCAGCTTCTTATGGAAGGTAAGGGCGGTTTAGCTATTGGTATCAAAGACAACAAATTAGTTGCCGAAGATATTATTGCAACGCTTGAAGAACATAAACATCATACAGATTTAAGTCTTTTAGACTTAAACGCACGACTATCAACACCAAGATAATATAAGACTGTTATTGTTCTTTATAAATAATAAGTAAACTAAGAGGAGATCATAATAATGAAAAAAACTAAAATCGTAAGTACACTTGGTCCAGCCAGTTCAGACCTTGACACAATTGTTAAGTTAATTGAAGCCGGTGCTAATGTTTTCCGTTTCAACTTTTCTCATGGTGACCATGAAGAACATTTAGGTCGTATGACATTAGTTCATGAAGCAGAAAAAATTACTGGTAAAATGGTTGGTATCATGCTTGATACTAAAGGTGCAGAAATCCGTACTACTGTTCAAAAAGAAGGTAAAATTAGCTTTGAAATTAACGATGTTGTTCGTATTTCAATGGATGATTCTCTTGAAGGAACACATGAAAAGATTGCTGTTACTTACCCAGGTTTGATTGAAGATGTTCATGTTGGAGGCCATGTATTATTTGATGATGGTCTTATCGATATGAGAATTGATGAAATCGATACAGCTGCTAACGAATTAGTAACAACTGTTATGAATGCCGGTCGTTTAGGTTCACGTAAAGGTGTTAACGCTCCTGGTGTATCAATTAACTTACCTGGTATTACTGAAAAAGATTCAGATGATATTCGTTTTGGTTTAGATCACAAAATTGATTTCATCGCTGCAAGTTTTGTACGTAAACCAGCTGATGTTTTAGATATCCGTGCTTTACTTGAAGAAAAAGGGATGGAACATGTTCAAATCTTCCCTAAAATTGAATCACAAGAAGGTATCGATAATATTGATGCCATCATGGAAGTTTCTGAAGGTTTAATGGTTGCCCGTGGTGATATGGGTGTTGAAATTCCTGCTGAAAATGTTCCTTTAGTTCAAAAAGACTTAATTAAAAAATGTAACGCTTTGGGCAAACCAGTTATTACTGCTACTCAAATGCTTGATTCAATGCAAGAAAACCCACGTCCTACACGTGCTGAAGCTTCTGATGTTGCTAATGCCGTATTTGATGGAACAGATGCAACAATGCTTTCAGGTGAAAGTGCTAATGGTGACTACCCTGTAGAATCAGTTGCAACAATGGCTCGTATTGATGAAAAAACTGAAAATGCATTACGTGCACATGGTTCATTTGTTTTAAATGAATTTAGCAAAAATGATGTTACTGAAACTATTGGTCGTGCTGTTGCTGAAACAGCTGATAGCTTAGGTATTAAAACAATCATCGCTGCTACAAAATCTGGTCAAACTGCACGTATGATTTCTAAATACCGTCCTGATTCAGATATTTTAGCTATTACATTTGACGAACAAACACGTCATGGTTTATCAGTTAACTGGGGTGTTCACCCAATTATCGCTGAAAAACCAGCATCAACAGATGCATTGTTTAGCTTAGCAACTGAAAAAGCTAAAGAATTAGGTTTTGCTAAAAAAGGCGACCTTATCTTGATTACTGCTGGTCTTCCAGTTGGTGAAAAAGGAACAACAAACAGTTTGAAAGTTCAATTAGTAGACTAATTACATGGAGATTCAAGCAATTGAATCAAAATTAGTTAGCGGTCAAGGTATTGGTGATGCAATAATTATTGGTAAAACAGTGATTGTAAGTTCTGCAGTTGATGCCAGTCAAAAAATTGTTGAGAGTTCTGTTTTAGTCGCGAAAACGATTAATGAAGATTACTTACCAGCAATTGAGAGAGCAAGTGCTTTAATCGTTGAAGATGGTGGTCTCGTTTCGTATGCAGCAATTATGGGTGTATCTATTGGTATTCCTGTTATTGTTGGTGCAAAAAATGCGACCAAATTAATCACGAATGAAGAAATTGTGACAATTGATTCGCGGCATGGTGTTGTTTACTATGGTGCGTTAAACATTAGTTAAATTTTAAACTGGGAAAAGTGGTTAGACTTAAAGTCTAATCGCTTTTTTTATTACGGCTCTTCGTCAACTGTTGTTGGTGAAATTGTCATTGAGAAATCTGTTATTTGATAACAGGTTTCTTTTTTTGCTTAAAATTTAATTGTACTCAAAATACGTAAACGATACTGGCTAAAATTTTTAA
>NZ_JBSOLI010000035.1:0-167615 GCF_054941065.1 Dellaglioa sp. BT-FLS60 | reverse complement strand
TTAGAAACTTTTATAGATTTCGCATCAGAATATTTTATACCCTTAAGATTCATACAAAAAAAGGCCTAATCACTAAGTGATTAGAACCTTCATAATATCATTCACCAACAACAGTTGACGAAGAACCAAATAAGAAGCATGCTTTCCTTTTAACCTATTATTCATTATTCTTCTGTTAATTGACCATCTCGCATGAAGAATGTTTGATCCGTATAAGCCAATACATCTTCATCATGTGACACCATAATAATCGTTTGTCCGGTTGCTTTAGTAATATCAGCCAACTGTTGGGCAACTTGCTTAGCTCTGGCACTATCCAGACTAGCCGTTGGTTCATCAGCAAAGATTAACTCTGGCTGACCAAACAAAGCTCTAGCAATTGCGACACGTTGTCTTTGTCCACCTGATAAACTACCAGGATATTGATTTCGTTGATCCCACACGCCTAATTCACGTAACATTGTTTCGGGATTTTTATTTTCTTTTTTAGCATGCATTTTATTCACTAATTCAAATTGTTCTAAAACAGTTAAAAATGGCACTAAATTTGACCCCTGTAAAATAAAGCCAAATTCATTAAATCGTAAACTAGTTCGTTCCTTTTCACTTAATTTACCAATTTCTCGATCTTTGAAATAAATATCGCCTTCACTTGGTCCTTGTAAACTGCCCATAATGGTTAGCAACGTCGTTTTCCCTGATCCAGATGGTCCTGTTAAGCCAATAAACATTCCTGGTTCAACAACCAAATCAATATTTTTAAGCGCTAACTTAGCACTATCACCTTTGCCAAATGTTTTAGAAACGTTAGATAATCGCATTAAACTCATTTAGACACCTCCAATTGCATCAAGTGGATCAACACGTAAGATTTTAAAAATTGAAAATAGTGAGCCCAGAATAATCATCATTAATAAAACAACTGAGAACCCAATAACTAAGAAGGCATTATTTAAAAATGGTACGGCAGCTGGCAAGGATAACGCCGTGGCCACATCTGCAATAATTCCCAATCCAATTCCAGCTAAACCTAACAACGATGATTCCCAGATAAGGCTCTTGACTAAGGTGCTACTTGAAATTCCTTGGGCACGCAAGACGCCGTAAACTGCTGTTTTTTCAATCGTTAAAATGTACATAAAGATGCCGACAATAAACGCAATAATAACGAATAATGCCCCAATCATTAACGTAAAGGTCTTTACTTCAGGACCATATCCAGGAATGTTATTGATTAATTTTTTCATCGTTAATGTCGCAAATTGTTTATCTTTTTTGATTTTGGCCGAATTTTTCAAAACAACGGCACTTATTTTTTTAGACGTATCGTTCGAGCCATAACGCAACATCTGATAATCCGTTAAGCGTAAGTAAACGACTGGTGCTGTTGTATATTTATTCCCAGTCGTTATCCCAACCACTTTATAGACTTGATCTACGTTATTAATCTTTATTTTCTGTCCTAATTTAGTTGCTTCTAACCCATTATCAACAACCACTTCATTAGCCTTTTGTGGCATTCTTCCTTGAACTAATTTGGGCTTCAAAAATTGGTTAAATTGAATACCAAACACACTAATGTCAGCTTTTTTTTCATTACTTCGACTAGCAACACCCATCATTTGTCCTAAATAGGCACGATCAGCACTTGCGCCTGAAATTTTAGGAAGTGTATCCATTTGTATCTCAGAAGATGCTAAATTATCATTCGCATACTGGTCGATAACCACACTATCTGCGTGCCAATTATCAATCGACGAACGGTTATTATTCGCAAGTCCAAAAGCTAATCCCGTTAAGAAAAAAATCAGATAGGATACTAGAAAAATAGTGAAAATGATAAGTCCGTATCGAAACTTGTTATGTTTAATCTCTTTAATAGCTAAGTACATCTAACATTCCTCCTTTTTTACTATGAAATACCTCTTTAATTTTAAGAAAAGAGCATGATTCCCAACAAAACTAGGAATCATGCTCTTACAAATAATTAACTTATTTATAGTCGCGTGCTGCGATAGCTTTAACACTCATTGTTTCTTTAACAGCTTGTTTAATGATTTTAGCAACATCTGAATCACTAAATGCATTAGGATTTACGCCAGCAAATTTAATTGAATCACGTGCTGCCTGAATACGAGATGCTGAGATTTTCTTACCATTGCCATCCACAAACTCTGATGAACTTGTTGTGTATTCGTTTGAACCTGAATACGATTTTGCAGCAGCCTGTTCTTCTGATGTCAATGTAGCTGATGAACTCGTTTTTACACTATCAGCAGGATTACTGTACCCTTTTGCACTAGAAGAATCACTACTACTGTCGCTACTATTACGACTACTTTGTGACGTTACCAAACTTTCTGAACTACTTGTTGGATAACCAATAGTTACTAATTGTTTATCATTATTTTGTTGTAAGGCTGTTGCCTTTTTCTTTAAATCTGAGTAATAACTTTTATCGATATTACTATCTTTTAAAATTTCAGCTAATTTTGTGTTTGATTCTGTATAACTATATTGCGCATTTAAGTTCATTGCAGCATTATAATCTTTTGTAAATGATGCCCGTTTTTTAATCACTGTTGTTAATTCTTTATTTAAATTTGTTGCTCGCTTCTTAATCACAACTGATGCGTCATGGTCTGCTAAAACGACGCTAATTGAATCCTGTGCCTTAGCATACTGACGGGCTTCGACTTTATCGAGAGCCGTCCTATAATGCATCACTTGTAATTTATAAGCTTGTGCTGTTGCATCATTTGACTTTTTTTGTAGTGCAACGTCAAAAGAATTTTCAGCTTTAGTATATTCTGCATTCTTAATTGCAGTTTTACCTTTTTTCATTGCTATATTATAATTTTTTGCAGCTTCTGCATGCTTCGTTAAACCGTAGCCACCGAACATCCCTACGATAACGATTACAACTAGTCCCCATACCCATTTCTTCATCTTAACCACACCTCTTAATATCATATTTAACTTACGGTTATTATATCATGGAATGCCCTTCAACCACTAATTAAAAATAAGAATTCAGTCTCATAGAGAAACTGAATTCTTATTTTTTTAATTTATATTTATAAGATGAGTGATAATAACATTATTGCGCAAAGTCCGAGTACAACGGATAGACCCATTGATCTCGTTCGATAAGCTATCGCAAATACAATTACGGCAGCTATTAATTTTGTTACGTTATCTACACCCACAAATTGGAATTTTGAATTAATAAAAAGGTCTTTAAAAACTAATGCCGAAAATAAAGCAACAGGTACATATTTCATCCATTCATTAAACCATTCTGGAATTTCTCGAGATGAAAAAACTCGTAATGGAATAAATCGAGGTAAATAAGCAACAATTGCAGATAAAACAATTAATAAAAGATGCTCCATTGATGTCATTTCCATAATTATTTTTCCTCAGAAACTTTAGATTTTCTATTTATTGTGTGTCGACTTGCTCTGGGCTTAATCGTATTTAGCAACTTATTACGTTTACCTTTTCTGACGATTTCATGTTCTATAATGAATCCAATAAAAGAGGCTAATAATGTTGCAACAACTAATCCCATTGTACTTTGGAATAGGGCCATAAAGACAATGGCTAATATTCCTGATAGGATACTAATAATAATCGTTAAGTAATTTTTAAGTTGCATGACAATCATATAAATAAATAATGACGTTAATGCAAATTCAACGATACTTAAATCAATTTTTAATCCAGCACCAATTAAACTACCGACAACATTACTCATTGCCCAAAATAGTAATGAATAATGTTCAACCATTAAGGCATCTTTTGGTTTCCATTCTTTATCTGTTGCAAACTTCAAATAATTAACTGCGTAATTTTCATCGTTCATTGATGCCGCAAATATGTATAAGAATTTACGACTAGTCCCTCGAATATATTGCGATAAACTAGCGCCTAATAACGCGTAACGCAATTCAAGGAAAAATAACATTGTCACAATTGAAAGGATTGGTGAGTGAATTGTCAGCATTGATGCAATCAAAAACTGTGCACCACCTGAAAAAACAAGCACGGAAACTAATCCTGCTAGTATCGTATTGAAGCCTGCTGCATGTAATAAAATCCCGCATGCGAGTCCAATTGGAATATAACTCAGGCAAAGTGGCATCACAATTTCGAAAACTGTCAGCCAGCGTTTTTCCTTTTCTTTCACGATAGTCCTCCAATAACATAAAATGGTTTTGCGCTATAAATTATAGCATACATCTATTTTTTAATACTCTTTATTTAATAAATCTAATCAAAAAGTTATCCAATAATGCGCTATTTGCTAAAAATATGTCTGGTTCGACGATACGATCCGTTAAGATTACCATAAAATTTGTATCTATAAATACCCTACCCACAACTAGTTATCTAAAAAAGAGGTTAGCGTTAAATAAGCACGCTAGCCTCTAGTCCTACTTAATTAATTCTAATCCTGCATAATTAATGACAACTTTTTGTTTCAATTCTTCAGCTGTTTCATTCTTAAGAAATTCTTTATCGAATTTAATAATAGCCGAATTTTTTAATTGTTTTTCAACGACGCCAGTAAAGAACTCATTATTTGTTTCGAAGCTAACTCGTGTATCCACTGTGAACGGGGTACCTTTTTCGTTAACTTCAATATTCTTTTCATCAAAATGACTTAACATAATTTGACCTCCTATTGGTTTAAACATTAATATTTATAGTATAACGCTTTTCCACTATTATTACGACTATTAGCATTATCTAAACACAACTTATATTTTGACTTTATGACTTAACATCATGGCCGGAATCAAGATGACGATAACAAGTGCTGTCGACCACATGAAGCCATACTGATACGTATGCGCTAATTGAGCAATATTAGAAACATGATGGTTTGTGTTATACGCTGTCACAGCTGTGGCTAAGACTGCTGTCGCAAATCCAGATCCAATTTGTTGGAACAGATTT
This sequence comes from Dellaglioa sp. BT-FLS60, assembly GCF_054941065.1. NCBI lineage: Bacteria > Bacillati > Bacillota > Bacilli > Lactobacillales > Lactobacillaceae > Dellaglioa > Dellaglioa sp. BT-FLS60. Next base: position 162,650 of record NZ_JBSOLI010000035.1, on the reverse strand, counting down.
GAGCTAAGTGATGCTGCAGCTGAATCTGATTTATCTAACCCAATATAGGCATCTGCCTGAGTAGCCGATTTGATTGCTGAGCCACCAATACCTCGAATGAACATGACTAACGCAATTAATACATAAGGACTCGATGCATCAAAGTACATGAACGGAATTGTTCCAACTAATGTCACAGCTACACCAATGATTGTGACCCAACGAGCACCTAATGAATCAATTAAATTACCAATGGCTGTTCGTGAAACTAACATGCCAATTGATTGTGGAATCAGTGATACTGCAGCAATGATGGTACTTTCACCACGAATATCTTGGAAGAAAAGAGGCAAGAGTAACATAGGCCCTGATGTAACAAATCCTGATAAGAAGATACCTAACATTGAACCTGAAAAGTTACGATGTTTGAATAAATGTAATGGCATAACCGCCTTTTCTTTATTCATTCGTGCATAACCTATATAAATGAACGCAAGCATCATTCCAACACCAACATAAGCTAATGTGGTGGCATTATTAAACGTCCCTTTCGTACTGGCCTGCACCACACCGTACACAATTGTCGTGGAGATTGCGATAAGCAAGGCGACACCGACATAATCAAATGGCATGGTCTTATTCTTTGGTGCAACTTGTGGCACTTTAAGTGTGAGTAATATTGCAGCAACGATAACAACTGGCACATTGACGAAGAAAATCCAGCGCCATGATAGATATTGAACTAACAAACCACCAATAATCGGACCCACCATTGGACCCAGTGTCATTGGAAGACCAATAATGGCCATCATACGACCCATTCTGTTACCACCGACTGAATCAACTAATAACGTAAACATGACTGGCATAAGTAAGCCACCAGCGAAACCTTGAATCAAACGGAAAATAATTAATGACTCGATATTCCAAGAAATACCTGATAATAATGAAGCAACTCCAAAAGCAATTTCTGCCCAAAGATAAACAGTCTTACCTGAGAAACGCATCACTAACCAACTTGAAAATGGTACAGCAGCACCCATAGCCAGAATGAAGCCGGTAACAGTCCATTGAACAAGTGCTAAACTGGCGTAAAAATCGATACTTAATTGGTTAACTGCAATATTAACCATTGTGGAATCTAGCATTGGCGCCATGATACCAAGCACCATAATCCATGACATAATAACCAATTCACGTGGAATTGGATCAAGCTTTGTATTTTTAGTTTTCATATAAAAATCTCCTAATAGTTATTTTAGATACACTGTGTATCTTTCTACGAAAATAACTATAACCTTAATTGCTATCAAAAGCAAGTTTTAATTACATCGTGTATCTATTTTAAGTTCATTCTGTATTTATGTTATACTTAATTCACCTAAAATGAAGGGACTTGAAGACTATGATTGATAACGAAAGAGCAGCTCGTATGACGAAAAAAGAATTGACCCAGGCTATTTTCCAATCGGCTATTACTATTTTGAATGAATCAGGTTATGAAAATGTAACTTTTTCAAATGTGGCACGACTTGCCAAAACAGGACGTCCTGTTCTCTACCGACGTTGGAAAACACCTTTTGATTTGCTTTTAGATGCCGTTACTTACTTCTCTGAAGATGAAGTGACTGACTATTCATCTATTGATTTTTCTGGTGAAACACTTCGTGATAATTTAATTTCGGTACTTAGTCATTTCGATGCATCCCCTCAGTTCATGCGTGCCTTCTTATTTGAACTAGGCCGAGACACCTCCTCTGTTCAAAAATATTCAACTCAAATGCGTCAACAAAATTTATATTTAATGGAACAATTACTATCGCAAGCTCAATTAAATGGCGAAATTCAGCACACTGTCACTGATGATATTAAGCTCTTACCTTTTAATTTATTGCAATACCAAGCCATGATGACACCCAATGATATGACTACCCAATTTGTAACTGATTTTGCAGTCCGGATTGTTGATCACATCGTTTTACCTGCTATTTTGGCACAGCAAAAAGAATAATAACCAAAAAAAATAAGGTCACACAGAAATCAATTCTGCGTGACCTTATTTTTGTAGCACTTATTTTTCTAAATCTTGTAATTTTTGATTATCATCTAGTTGTGATTTACCAGCAAGTCCAATATTTTGGAGAACTTGCATTGCAATCCATAGTAGAACTAATGAAACAACAGCGAAGATTACAAGAACAAAGACACTCGTTCCAATTTGACCACTACCCATTCCAGATGTTAATGATTCACGGAATCCTAAGGTAGAATACGTCATTGGTAAGAAAGGATGAATAGCGTTAAAGAATTTATTCGTCACTTCCATTGGGAATGTACCACCAGCACCACCAAGTTGTAACATCAGAAGAACCATAGCCACGAATCGACCAGGGTTATCGAATGCCATAGCAAGTGCCATAACAAGGTACATCGACGTTAATGAGAAGACTGTTGCAATTAAGTATGTTTCAGCAATACTGTTTGCTTGTAATCCGAAGATAAGCATACCAGTAACTTCAATAACCGCCATACCAATGGCAACAACTGTTCCGATAGCAACTTTACTCCAGAACCATGCAGTTGCTGATTGACCTTCTGTTGAAATCTTACGAATTGGGAAAGCAAAGTTAAAGACGATTGCCCCAACATATAACGCAAGTGAAAGAACATATGGTGCTAAAGCATGTCCGTAATTAGGGACATAACTATAGTTCTTATGTTTCAAGTCTGAAGGTGCAGCAAACATTGAAGCTGTTTTATTAGTTGCTTTAATGCCGTTTACAGTATCTGAACCTGTTTTAAGTGCAGTAGCTAACGTTTTTGAACCCTTTTTAAGTGATTTAGAACCATTACCCAATTTATCTGAGTTATCATCTAATTTTTGAGTACCATCAGCTAATTGGCTAACACCTGAAACAAGTGTTGGTACTTGATCATTCAAGCTAACTAACCCATTTGACAATGTATCTGATCCAGTCGCTAATTGACCAACGCCTGATGTCAATGCTGGTACTGAACTGTTCAACGTTGTTAATCCTGTACTTAATTGACCTGAGCCTGATACTAGTGCACCACTATTTTCTGCCAATTGTGATGAGCCATTTGCTAATTGACTTACTCCTGATGTCAAGGTTGGTACTGAACCATTTAATGTTGATAGGCCTGTACTTAATTGACCTGAGCCTGATACTAAAGCACCACTATTTGCTGCCAATTGTGATGAACCAGTATTAGCAGTTGAAACACCAGCAGTGTACTTTTGGACACTTGGAATCAATCCAGGTGTCTTGCTTGTTCCATTTAATCCAGTTTTAATTTGGCTTAACCCATCATTTAATAATTCTGTTGCTTGGATAGCACCCATAGTAGATTGTGTATTTCCTTGTTGTGTTAATCCAGTTTCAACAGTTGTCAAACCAGCGACTAACTGAGTAATCGCATTACTTGAGAGATTCAGGACTTTCCCACCGGCTGCTAACTTAGCAACGCCTTCTTTTAATTCTTGTAACTTAGGTATTAATTCTTTAACAACTGCTAATTGAGTTTGAATATCTTTCAATTTATCGCCATTATCAGTCAATGGTGTTGTCATATCAGATAAATCTGTTTTAATTGCTGCAGTATTGCTTCCTGATGCATTTAAACTAGTACCTGCAATTGTAAGATTATCTCCTAATCCTTTTATAGAATTAGCAATATCTGTTGCCATTGTTGGATCTGATTTTACTAATTCAGCAAAATCTTTTGATTGCGTAAATGCTACTAATGCAGCCATATTACTTTTTGAATCTTTTAACTGTTCAGCAACACTAGATGTCTCCGTTGTACTATAGAGATGATCATTTAAAGAACTTAATTGTGACCCGGCATCAGTTGCTTTAGCAGCAACTAATTTTGTATTAGCCCCAATTTGAGTCAAGTCTGCTGTTAGTTTGTCAACATCAATATCGGGTGCATCTGCACCATTTAATTCAGAGTTTAATTTTGTTATTCCAGCATCTAATGCTGTAAGACCTTCTGTTAATTTTTTTTCATTAGTTGTATTATCCGAACCAACAGTAGTTAGATTTTTTAATTTATCATTAATTTCAGTAGCAGATTTTTTTAAACTTGCAGTTAATGCTTGATTACCTGCTTGAACTTGTGTAACACCTGTTCCCAACTCACTTGTTCCAGCGTTCAATTTTTTAGAATTTGAACTTAATTCTCCCAAACCGTCATTTAATGAAGAAACACCATTCGTGTACGTCTTAACACCGCTTGCCAATGTTGTTGAACCATCATTTAACTTCGTAACGCCTGATGCTAGTGCACCAGTGCTTCCATTCAATGTTTGTAATCCGGTATTAACAGTGCCAACACCATTCGTGTACGTTTTAACGCCACTTGCCAATGTTGTTGAACCATCATCTAACTTCGTAACGCCTGATGCTAATTCGCCTGTACTTCCATTAAGTTTCGATAATCCAGCACTTAATGAACCCGCACCTGTTGTTAATTTTTGAACGCCATTTTTTAATGGCACAACACTCGTTGATAATGTTTGAACACCATCGTTAACAGTGCCAACACCAGTAATATAGCTATTTAACCCATCATTCAATGTTACCGTACCATCAGATAATGTTTTTGAACCAGTTGCAGCTGTCTTAAAGCCTTTACCGATTGTTTTAACTTGATCAAAAATAGCCGTTGCGTATGATTTCGTAACTGATTCTCGAATTTGACTATTTAGTTGTTTTGCTGCTGCTTCACTAATAACTTCACCAATGTAGTTACGTGATGCATTGGTATCGTAAGTGATTTGCATTTTCTTAGGATTTGTATCCAACAATGTTGCAGCGTTAGAAGAGAAGTTTTCAGGCAACGTAATAGTTGTATAGTACTTGTTGTCTTTCATCCCCTGTTTAGCTTGTTTTTCGGAAACAAATGTCCACTTCAATTGGTGGTTACTCTTCAACTCTTTCACAAGTTGGTCCCCAACATCCAAGGTTTCACCGTTATATTTAACGGATTTATCGTTGTTCACAACCGCTACTGGTAGCTCACTTGTTTTACCATATGGATCCCAAACTGATTTCAAGAAAAAAACAGCATATAGAATGGGAATGAGCATAATAACGATTGTTGAAAGAAGAATAAGTTTATTCTTTCCAACAAATTTAAATTCATTTTTGATCATTTTCATTGAAATTGGTGCCCCCTTAGTTAATTATCTTTACTTATATAAACTTTTATCGATACGTTATAATATACATCAAATGTCCACGAAGGACAAATTTTTTTTACTTTTTATTTTCTTTTTAATGTTTCTTTAATTTCGTGCCACTAACTTAACCTAGATAGACAAAAAAATCATCTTAAAATACAGATGATTTTTATTGGTTTAAAATAGATTTTTGAAGAAGTTAGCAGTTGCTCGCCACATAATAACGAAAACATTCGCTTTTTCAATTGCTTTTTCGTTTGTTCCAACAACAGAAAGTGATTTTGCGCCATCAACATAAGTTAATGCATTATCTTTACCCGTTAATTTAAGCGTACCAATATTACTGTTAGCCTTAATTGGTGCTTCTAATCCTGTCTTTTTAACTAATTTTTCATTTTTTGAAACTTTAGCTGAAATAACACTCTTAACTGTTTCGCCTTTTTTTAACCAAACTTTTTGGTCAGATTTAAGCGTTACTTTTGCTGTTAATTTTTTACCATGGAATACAGGTAAACTATCGGCATTTTTAAATGTCGTACCAGCTTTGATTGTTTTAACATTAAACACATCAAAAACATATGACATAATTTTTTGTGTATCTTTAAAACGACTCACATCTGTCTGACTTTTGTGCGATGATCCTAAAACCACCGTAATAATCCGATGTCCGTCTTTTTTGACAGTCCCTGTGAAACATTCACCCGCTTTATCTGATGTCCCTGTCTTCAAGCCATCAACAGGTAATTCAGTATAAGCCTTAGCTAAACCAGGTAACATCCAGTTCCAATTTTCCATTAAAGTTTGGTCAGATGTGCCTTTATCGAAATATTTACGTTTAATACTGGTTGTTTTCAAGACTTCTGGGTATTTTTTAAGTAAATTTTTAGCGATGATTCCCATATCTTTAGCTGTCAATGCATTTTCATCTGACTTAGCTGAACCAGGGTAACGATCATTTTTACTAATATCACTATTTGTTAATCCAGATACATTATAGAGTTTTGCGTCTGTAATACCCCATGACTTAACTTTTGCGCGCATTAATGTAACGAAATCTGCTTGTGTTCCAGAAACTTGATGAGCCAATGCCATAATAGCACCATTAGCTGAATAAATTAAACTGGCATCATACAATTCTTTAACTGTATATGTCTTCGTTTTACTCAATGGCACATTTGACAATGAGGTATCCTGACTGATTTTATAAGAATCATTATCAATTTTAACTTTTTGATCCCAAGTTAACTTACCACTTTTAATTTGGTCCAAAATAATATCAATCGAAACTAATTTCGACATCGATGCAATCGGTAAGACCGCATCAGCATTCTTTTCATAAATAACCTGACCCGTATCTGCATCAATTGCTAAAGCGGCTTTTGCCGTTAAGTTAATCGCAGTTGAACTTGTTGTTGCTGCTGCTGATACTTGTTTAACATCGTGAAGTCCCATTGCTGTGACCCCAGTAAATAATGCTGCACCTGAAATAAGGCCAATTACGAATTTCTTTGTCTGTTTTAAAAATGTCATTTTCCTTTACCCTCTAACTTCTCTTAGTCCTTTAAGAATACCTAATAATACCTATTCTTGCAACTGTTCTTCTTGCTTTCTAATCAGCTTTTTGTCCTTATTAAGTGGTAAATGAATCACAAAACTAGTCAGATCATCATTTGAAATAACATAAATATACCCGCCATGAAGTGTCACAATACTTTGAGCAATAGCGAGTCCTAAGCCCGTACCTCCTGTTTTTTGGGAACGCGATTCTTCTACTCGATAAAAGCGATCAAACAACTGGTTAAGTGATTGTTCAGGAATTTTTGGGCCATCATTGGACACTTTTACGATAACTTCCTGACCAATTTTTTCCGCATCTAAATAAATATGTTTCCCACCAGAACCATATTTTAAGGCATTAGAAATTAAATTATTGAACACACGACCTAATTTGTCAGTATCAGCTTCCATCATTAATGGATTAGGGGTCGTGTCGCTAGTAATAACCATCCCTTTATTTTTGGCTTCAAACTCAAAACTAGCCGCTAACTGCGCTAACATTTGATTCATATCGAAGTCAATCGCATTAATCGGCGTCGATGTTTGACGGACTTTTGTATATTCAAATAGATCTTCCACCAAAACTTTCATTTGTTTTGATTTTACAAATGCCGTATGTGTGTAAGATAGCAAATCCTCTTGTGAATTATATTGATTATCTTCTATTAAACCTAAGTAACCAATAATTGACGTTAATGGGGTTCGAATATCGTGACTAACATTAGTAATCAGCTCATCTTTCGAATTCTCAATTCGACGTTCCTCTTCCATCGATTCAATCGTACTTTGAACCAACGCATTAATACTTGAGACCACCCGTGCCATATCCCCTTGTAATTTAAATGAAATTTGATGATCATAATGACCATCCGCAATATAATGTAATTCTGAAATAACATGTCGTAACTGCATTTGTCGATAACGTCGAATTAATCGCCAATAAAGAACAACAACATCCACAATAACCATGAACGCAATAAAAACGTTGCCCCAACTCCAGATATTGAAATCATTGGGTCCAAATGTTAATGCTGTCTTTATTTGGAATATCCCATTTCTAAGTCCTGGATTAGAAGCAATCGTTTGATTTAATAAGATAAAAATTGATAAATTCAGTAAAACTAATAAAATAATCGTGATGAATCCTTCACCGATTAATTCACTTTTTTCTCTACCGGTTAATTTCAAAGATATCCCCTCACTAATGCATTTCTATCTTGTACCCAACGCCCCAAACGGTTTTGATAATATCATCACCATTTGTCGCTGCTTCTATTTTATCACGCAAATGACTAACATGAACCATGACTGTTTTTGCTGAAATAATTGATTCTTGTTGCCATACTTGCTCAAAAATATCATCAGCAGAATAAACATGATTTGGATGTGAGGCTAATAAATATAAAATTCCGAATTCTAAGGCAGTTAATTGGATATCATTCCCCTCAACCGTTTGAACTTCATGAGAATCTTTTTTTATGATTAATGGTCCAATTTCAAGTGCAACATCAGGGACTGGATTTGAATTCTGGCTACGACGGAGCAATGATTTTACACGAGCCATAATTTCTAGTGGATTAAATGGCTTAACAACGTAATCATCAGCCCCCGTAATCAATCCCCGAATCTTATCCATATCTTCTGTTTTGGCAGAAACCATCAGAATTGGTATCTCAGAAGTTTTACGAACTTCTTTAATAACATCCATTCCGTTCATTTTAGGCATCATCACGTCTAGAATCATTACGCCTATTTCTGGCATTTCTTGTAATTTTTCAATCGCTTCAAGACCATTTTGAGCAGTGACAGCTTCATAACCTTCATTTTTTAAATAAATAGAGATTAGATCAACAATTTCTTTTTCATCATCTACAACTAAAATTTTCATTGGATGTCTCCTGACTTTTCTTAATTATAATTACATTGTATCAAATATCCCCCACGATAACTTTAAAGAATTGCTTAAGACTACTATTTGTAGCAACAAAAAAAGCTTCCATTATAAAAATGAAAGCTCTCTTCTTTAAAGAAATTAACCACGTGCTAATAAGTAGTTGAACAAACCACCCATTGTTTTGTCTGATAATTCAATTTCTTTACCAGCTTCAGTTACTTTAGTAATTACATAATAATCTTCAAATTCGGGTACCTCTAATTGCATCATCGCAACGAAAGCGGCAGCCGTTTTGTAAGTTGCTTGTAAATCTTCCCCATGAACATAATCAATGACTAACATTATTTATCCCCTTTTCTTTAGACTAATTCTGTCTTTTTAATAGCATCAACCGTTTTTGTTCCGGCTAATTGCATGTCAATTGTTAATTCTTTAGCTAAATGTTCAAAGACTGATTGAACCCCTTGGGCACCACCCAAATGAAGACCATAAACCATTGGGCGACCAATTGCTACGACATCTGCGCCACTAGCAAGTGCTTTGAAAATATGTGAGCCACGACGAATTCCACTATCAAAGACGATTGGTACACGTTTGTTAACTTTTTTAGCGATTGATTCAAGAACATCAAATGCTGCTGGTCCACCATCTAATTGACGACCACCATGATTAGAAACCCAGATACCTTTGGCACCGGCTTCAATAATAGCATCAACATCTAATGGTGATTGAACCCCTTTTACAAAGACAGGTAAGTCGGTGTAATCAGAGATTGTTTTGATATCAGCTAAACTTAACGTTTGTTTAGCGTTCGCATAAATTGCAGCAATTCCTTGTCCTTCACCTTCACCATATTCAGCTAGGTTAGCCATAGGAATAGGGAATGTGAAATTATTAATACTATCAGCTTCACGATTACCACCCAATGTTGAATCAGCTGTTAAAATGATTGCTTTCATCCCAACTTTTTTAGCTTGATCTAATAAGAAACGGTTAAATTTTTCATCTTTACTCATATATAGTTGGAAGAATTGAGGACCACCCGTTCCACCAGCGCAAGTTTCTGCAATTGTTTTGTTAGAATATGTGCTGAGTGACATAATTGAGCCAACTGCAGCTAACCCTTTAGCAGTATCAATTTCACCCTGTTCATGAGCCAATCCTTGTGCTGCGATTGGTGCTGCAATCATTGGTATTTTTAAATCAATACCCATAAATGTCGTTGATAAATCTGGATTATCAATATTTTGCAATACACGGGGTGCGATGTGTTTATGATCGAATGCAACTGTATTTTCACGTAACGTCCATTCATCTTCAGCTCCACCAGCGATATATCCAAAAGCACCTTTTTCCATGCCCTCTTCTACTAATTTTTCTAATGATTGTACATTTGTAATTTCAATTGAATGCTCTTCTTGACTTGCTTGATATGCCATAATATTTTATCCCCTTTATTTAATAACCAAAGTATAGCTTCTTATTATAAATATATCCAGAAATAACACTTATTTCTAGATAAAATAATTAACACACCTAATTGCCTTATTTTAAAGGAATCGGCACTATTTCATCTGTTGGAAATAGCCCGATACGATTACCACTCACACTGTTTATCCAACTGTCATCCATTACTAAAATGCCAGTTGCAATTCTTTCCGCCAAATGTTATAAAGTTATTATTCTATAAGAATAATTATATGGAGGAGATTAAGGTGTTAGTTAAGAAATTAGGGTTATTCATTATGTTATGTTCTTCACTTTTGGTTACTGTTGGATGTGGGAACCAAGCACCAAAAAGTCAGCACGAAAGTTCCAAAAGTACTCAAAAAACCAGCTCTGAAAGTGCTCAAAAAGCCAGTTCCGAAAGTGCTCAAAAAGCCAGTTCCGAAAGCGCTCAAAAAGCCAGTTCCGAAAGTGCTCAAAAAGCCAGTTCCGAAAGTGCTCAAAAAGCTAGTTCTGAAAGTGCTCAAAAAGCTAGTTCCGAAAGCACCAAAAAGGCGACTAACCTCATCGATTCATCATTAATAGGAACTTGGTATGGCTATAACTCATACAAATCTAAAATTGATACTATTAAAATTACTGGTAATAAAATCACCACAAATGGCGACATTACTGAATTACATCCTACCAGTGAACGAACTGCTGCTGACAAAGCACTCTTGGCAGGTTCTAGTACAGCTGGAAATAGTAAAGCGGACACCTATAGAATGCATCACTGGGGCTCATTTATATCAATGCGAGATTCTGATGGTCGAAAATGGCTTGACGTCAGAGGCTGGTATCAATCCGCGGGTGATGGTACTTACTACGGCGTTAAAACAAGACTTATTAATGGGCACAATACCCCAGTATTAACATTAGCAGGTGGTGCTGGCGTCTGGGCGAGTCAACATTTTTATCCAACTATGGCAGACGCTAAAAAAATGACCGATACTAAATTTAACGACGAACATACACAAGATTAAACGATTCAATAAAAAAACAGGTTCGATTTCGGTATAGAAATCGAACCTGTTTTTATCTGTCCTTTATTAATTAATAACCTAGCTTAAACTTTCTGAGCCGTTGGTCGCACAATAATATCAGAAATAGTCACATGTTTAGGTTGATCAACAATGTATGCCACTGCATTTGCAATATCTTCTGCATCAAGGACATTCATTCGTAGTTCTTCAGGGCTTGTCCCTGCGAACATCTTTTCCATTTCTTTTTGCATTTCAGGATTATCCAAGGTTGCACTCAATTCAGTGCCAACTGCACCAGGTGACACAATTGATGAACGAATGCCATGCAATCTTTCTTCTTGTCTTAACCCTTCCATGATGGCTCTAACCGCAAATTTAGTGCCATTGTAAACGGCTGATTCTGGGTAAACGACATGTCCTGCAACTGAATCAGTGGCAATAATTAACCCATCATTTTGTTTTTGCATAATAGGTAAAACGGCACCAATCCCATGTAATACACCCATCACGTTAATTTGTAATTCTTTTTCCCAGTTTTCAAACTTAGCCTCAGAAAGTTTTTCTCGTGGCATAATACCCGCATTATTATATAAAACATCAATTCGGCCATATTTAGCTATCGCAAAATCAATTAATGCTTGAACACTTTTTTTATCAGCGACATCTGTGACTTGATAGCTTGCTTGATCCCCAATTTCTTGAGCTAATTCTTTTAATCGATTTTCTCTACGTGCACCTAAAATAACTTTAGCGCCTTTACCAGCTAATTTTTTAGCTGTTGCTGCACCGATTCCTGAAGAAGCTCCTATAATAACGATAATTTTATTTTCAATAGCCATTTATAATTTCCCCTTTATTTTGAATTATAATTAATACTTATATGATATATTATAATTCAAAATCAGATCTATGTATAATACCTATATAACATGCTCATCTATTCATAGATCACATAGGAAAATAATCTTTCCAAATAAAAAGCAGGTCAAATATCTTTAATTAAAAAGAAATCCGACCTGCTTTTAATCTTTATTTAACTGAGTAATTAGGTGCTTCTTTAGTAATTTGAACATCATGAGGATGCGATTCAATTAAACCAGCACCTGAGATTTGAACAAATTGTGCATCATCTTGTAATACCTTCAATGTACCAGCGCCAACGTAGCCCATACCTGAGTGCAAGCCACCAACCATTTGGAAAATGATATCAGCTAAACTACCTTTGTATGCCACGCGGCCTTCGATACCTTCTGGTACTAATTTATTAGCTTCATTAACGCCACTTTGGAAGTAACGATCAGAAGAACCATTTGATTGTTCCATGGCTGCTAAACTACCCATACCACGGTAAACCTTGAAACGACGACCTTCATAAATTTCGAATTCGCCAGGTGCTTCATCAGTTCCGGCTAACATGCTACCTAACATAACAGCATTTCCACCAGCAGCAAGCGCCTTAACAATATCACCAGAGTACTTAATACCACCATCAGCAATAATTGTCTTGCCATATTCACGAGCAACCGCAGCGGCGTCGTAGATAGCCGTTAATTGAGGTACACCGACACCAGCAACAATCCGTGTTGTACAGATTGAACCAGGACCAATCCCAACTTTAACAACATCAACACCAGCATCGTATAAAGCACGAGTTGCTTCACCAGTTGCCACATTTCCAGCAATTAAAGTTGCTTTTGGAAATTTTGCTCTAATTTCAGTAATTTTACGAATAACACCAGCTGAATGACCATGTGCTGTATCGATAACTAAAGCATCAACACCAGCATCCAGTAAAGCTGTCGCACGTTCGAATGTATCACTTGTCACACCAACAGCGGCGGCAACAAGTAAACGACCATGTTCATCCTTAGCAGCATGAGGAAATTCAACAACTTTTTCAATATCTTTAATTGTGATTAACCCAGTCAAACGACCAGCATGATCAACAATAGGTAATTTTTCAATTTTATTTGTTTGGAGAATCTTTTCTGCTTCTTTAAGAGATGTTCCTTCTGCAGCAGTCACCAAACCTTTTTTAGTCATCACACTGTCAATTAAAACTGACATGTCAGAAACAAAACGTAAATCACGATTAGTAATAATACCAATCAATAAACGATTTTCTAAAGTTTCAACAATTGGCACACCACTAATGCGGTAACGTTTCATCAATTGTTCAGCATCCGCAACAGAATGTTGGGGTGTTAGATAAAAAGGATCAATAATAACGCCACTTTCAGAACGTTTTACTTTTCTAACTTCTTCAGCTTGTTGTTCGATGCTCATATTCTTGTGAATAACACCTAATCCACCTTGGCGAGCCATAGCAATCGCCATCTTAGAATCCGTGACAGTATCCATACTAGCACTTAAAATTGGGACGTTTAATTTGATATTCTTAGCTAATTGTACGCTGATATCAACCTCGTTCGGTAACACATGACTTTCTGCAGGTACTAACAATACGTCATCAAAAGTAAAGCCTTTTTTTACGAACTTCGTTTCCCAATTTGACATCTTAAAACCAACTTTCTAATTTTATTTTGTTTACTAACATAACAGATAAACTTAACATTGGTCAAGGCTATTGTTCGATTCTTATTAACTTATAATTGTTCGTGATTCTAGCAAAAAAGAGTCCAAACCTGAACTCTTTTACTAAATTCGAACAACTTAAAACATTGTTCGATTGATATTAAAACGACGTTTAACGTAAATTCTGATTGCAAATGAGATAGCTGCAATTACAGCGTAAACAACCGCTGGTAATGCTGCATTAAGTGGTCCTGGAATCAATGCTGCTAACATGTAAGCAAGAATCCAGATAGCAATAAAGGCTATCATGACTAATAATGTAATCCAGAAAGCTGGTTTGTCTTCCTTTTTGACATTTGGACCATATTTTTTATAAAAGAGTGCTGCACCAATACCACCCAAGATTGAAGTGACAACTAATGTTAATACACCACCACCGGAAGCACCGGCCTGCAACTTCGTTTTCTGCATGAACCCTGTCACAGCGTACATAGCAGCAAAGATGGCTAACATCATTAAGCCATTATCTAGCGCTGTTAACCAGAAGCTACCTGTTGGTTCAGTAGCTTTTTTCTGAGGTCCCATGATGATGTCAGCAGCTTTAGCACTAACAGGCCCATATAATTTCGTTGCAGTAACACCCTTACGTTGTTCTGTCCGTAATTCTGCGACAATCTCACTAACAACAGTGTCTCGTTTTTCATCACTAATTTCCGAGTCTGTCAAAATACCATTCAAACGGTAAACATAATCTTCATTACGTTTTGTTAATCCCGCAAAAGGACCTTCAGATTGTAATTTAGTATCCTTTTCTAAATGTTCTTTTTGTTTTGCTGCAGCTGTGGCATTTCTGTCTTCAACTGATGTTTCTTCGACTTTATTTTCATCTGCCATGATTAACAACTCCTACTGACTTATTTTATTTAGACGTTAAATCTGAACTCAATAATATCGCCATCTTGCACGACATATTCCTTACCTTCGGAACGTAAACGCCCAGCTTCACGAACAGCTGCAACACTTCCATTTTTATCCAAATCATCAAATGACATTGTTTCAGCACGAATAAAACCACGTTCAAAATCTGAATGAATAATTCCGGCAACTTGAGGTGCCTTCATCCCTTGTTTAAAGGTCCATGCACGCGTTTCAGCACCACCCGCAGTGAAGAATGTAGCCAAGCCTAATAATTTGTAAGAGGCTCTAATTAAACGATCAAGTCCTGATTCTTCAACCCCAGCAGCTTCAAGGAAATCAAGCTTATCTGCATCATCTAATTCAGCAATTTCTTCTTCAGTTTTAGCAGAAACAGCTAAGCATTCTGACCCTTCTTCTTTTGCGAAAGCCTCAATTAATTTCACATACTTGTTAGCACTTGGATCAGCCATATCATCTTCAGCGATATTAGCGACATAAAGAACAGGTTTATTGGTTAATAGGAACATTCCTTTAACATATTTCTCTTCTTCTTCATCAAATTCAATTGAGCGAACAGCATGTCCAGCTTCAAGAACAGGTTTGATTTTTTGCAAGATGCTAAACTCAGCCAATGCATCTTTGTCTTTTGTTCTAGCGACTTTTTCAACTTTAGCATAGCGTTTTGTGACACTATCTAAATCTGCAAAAACAAGTTCCAAGTTAATTGTTTCAATATCATCCATTGGATCAACTTTATCAGAAACGTGGGTAATATTATCATCATCAAATGCACGAACAACATGCACAATTGCGTCAACTTGACGAATATTTTCTAAGAATTTATTCCCAAGACCTTCACCTTTACTTGCGCCTTTAACAATCCCGGCGATATCCGTAAATTCAAAAGTTGTATGAATAATTTTCTTAGCTGGAACGACTTCATCAATACGTGTCAATCGTTTATCTGGAACTTCAACCATCCCAACATTAGGATCAATTGTCGCGAATGGGTAGTTCGCCATTTCTGCGCCTGCTTTTGTAATTGCGTTAAATAAAGTTGATTTACCTACATTTGGTAATCCTACGATTCCTGCCGTTAATGCCATAATTAGACGTCACTCTTTTCATTTATTTTGTATTATCTTCTGGTGTTGCTTTTTCTAACAATTTTTTCATCTTTTTTTCAAATTCCCGTCTAGGTAATAGAATAAGATGTCCGCAGCCTAAGCATTTAATGCGAATATCCATCCCCATCCGAACAATTTCCCAGCGATTAGTCCCACAGGGATGTGGTTTTTTCATTTCAACAATATCATGTAAATCATACATAACTGACTAACCTCCTAATCTAATGAAATATCAAGTAAGTCTAAAATACGATTCAAATCATCCGTTGATAAATAATCAATTTCAATTTTACCTTTATGATTCTTTTTACTTTGTTGAATCGAAACCTGCGTTCCAAATTTTTCTTTCAACAAATTTTCACTTTGTTGAACATAAATTGATTTTTCAACTTCGTTCACTTTTTTAGTGTTCTTTTTACTTTCACCATTCATTTGGGCAATCACTTTTTCTAACTCACGAACCGTTAAGTTTTCCTTAACAGTTCTTTTAGCTAATGCCCCAATTTTTTGTTTATCCTTCAATGACAACAACGTTCGCGCTTGCCCCATTGATAATTGATCCGCTTGAATTAATTCCTTAACTGCATTTGGTAAGCCTAATAAACGCAAGTAATTAGCGATGTATGGGCGACTCTTACCTAACCGTTCTGAAACTTGCGATTGTGTTAGATTTAATTTTTCCATCAATGTATTGTAAGCTTCTGCCTCTTCTAAAGGAGACAACTCTTCACGTTGTAAATTTTCCAAAATGGCAACTTCCATCATTGATTCTTCTGTCATCGTTCTAACAATTGCGGGAACGTCAGTCAAGCCAGCTAATTTAGATGCACGGAAACGACGTTCACCAGCAATAATTTCATAGCCTTTAATGACTGATTCTCTTACAATAATAGGTTGAAAAACACCTGATTTTTTAATAGAAGCAGCTAATTCTTTCAATGCATTTTCATCAAAAGTTTTACGCGGTTGGTACGGATTAGGACGGATTTCATCTAGATTCAGACGAACAACAGATTCTTTTGTGTCATCATATTGATCAAGCTCATCTTGAAATAATGCGTTAATCCCTTTTCCAAGGCCTTTTTTATTATTTGCCATGCGCTTTTAACACTTCCTTTGCCAATTCCATATAGACCTGAGCGCCTTTCGACTTAGGATCGTAATCAATAATTGCCATCCCATGACTAGGTGCTTCGGACAACCGGACATTTCGCGGAATAATTGTTTCATATACTTTTTCTGCAAAATATTTTTGAACTTCAGAAACAACTTCTGCGCCTAAATTCGTGCGTGCGTCATACATTGTCATCAAGACCCCTTCAATGGCTAAATCTGGATTAAAATGTTTTTGCACCAAACGAATCGTGTTAAGCAATTGGCTCAATCCTTCCAAAGCATAATACTCACTTTGAACTGGAATTAAAATTGATTTACTAGCCGTAAAAGCATTAATTGTAATCAAGCCAAGTGATGGTGGACAATCAATCAAAATGTAATCATATTGATCTTCAATTGTTTTAATGGCATCTAATAAACGTGTTTCACGAGCCATTTGTGGTGTTAATTCGATTTCAGCCCCAGCTAATTGAATCGTTGCCGGTACAATATCTAAGCCTTTATGACTTGTAGCTAGGATGGTCTCTTTGATTGGATATTCATTGACTAAAACATCATAAATATCTTTTTTAATTGTTGATTTTTCAATACCAACACCACTCGTTGAATTACCTTGCGCATCTGTATCTATTAATAAGACACGTTGACCTAATTCAGCCAAACAAGCACCCAAGTTCACGCTTGTCGTTGTTTTACCAACGCCGCCTTTTTGATTTGCTAATGAAATAACAATTCCCATGTTTGATTAACCCTCCTTTTTTGATTCAACTACATCAATAATGATACGGTATCCTGAATCAGTTTTTTCTTGTTTTGATTTAATTGTCACACCATTATCTTCTATAATCTTAACGGCTTGCTTCAATGTATTAACCACCAATCGTTTATCAGGATTACCCTTTTTCACGATTTTTTCTTTAGCTTTTTTTGCTTCCGGTTTGATTTTATCGTTGGCAATCAACTTTTCAGTTTCTTTAACCGTTAATTTTTCTTTTAAAATACGTTTTAATAATTTTTTTTGAACGTTCGCTGTTAAATTAACCATTGCCCGTCCATGACGCTCCGAAATTTGTTGCGACATAATTGCTGTTTGTACTTCATGCTCTAACTTCAACAAACGTAATTTATTTGCGACAAATGCCTGACTTTTACCCATATCTTCAGCTAATTTTGACTGTGATAGCTGATTCAAGTCCATTAATTTACTGTATGCCTCAGCTTCTTCGATTGCCGTTAATTCTTCTCGCTGTAAATTTTCAATGAGTGCCATTGATGCCGCTTGGTCGTCATCCATCTTCTGAATAATCGCGGGAATTTCTTTCCAACCTAACGAAGATACTGCTCGAAAACGACGTTCACCAGCAATAATTTCATATTTTCCAGTTTTATATTCTCGTAAAATGATAGGCTGTAACAACCCATGTTCCTTGATAGTTTGTGCTAATTCATCAATTTTTTGATCATCAAAAACACGGCGAGGTTGAAACCGATTAGGCACGATTTTCGTAACAGAAATGTCACTAACTTTTGTTTGATTCGTTTCATCTTCTTGCTGATTTTTACGATTTCCTAAAAATGAAAATGCCATTTTCTGACGACCTCCTGACTATCTTTTAGCTACAAGCGGTGTCCGTCCAGGGACGCCCGCTTTTCTAGGGTATTTCTTAGGACTTAATTTCACTTTATCGACCACTAATAAATGACGTTCATCATCAGAGATTGGTAAATTAAACTCATGATTAGCTACAACTTGTCCGCCTAAAAGATTAATAGCGTACTCAGCATCCGTTAATTCTTCATCCATTTTTTGAGCTTTTAAGGCAATAAATTGTCCATTTAATTTGACTAAAGGTAAACATAATTCAGATAGCACACTCAATCTGGCAACTGCACGAGCTGTCACAATATCATATTGTTCTCTATATAAACTCTTTTTACCCGCAAATTCTTCAGCGCGATTATGAAAAAAAGCAACCCCTGTAATATCTAATTTGTCCGCCAATTCATTTAAAAAGTTGATGCGCTTGTTCAACGAATCAACAATAGTCACCGTTAATTGCGGGAAAGCAATCTTCAGTGGAATTGAAGGGAAGCCGGCACCTGCGCCGACGTCACAAATAGATAAGGGCTCGCTTTGTAATTCTTTTGAATAGAAAGCAGGCGTTAAAGAATCATAGAAATGCTTCAAATAAACGTCTGATTTTTCTGTAATAGCTGTTAAATTAAGGTTTTCATTTGTCATTACTAAAAATTCATAGTAAGTTTCAAATTGTGCCATTTGTCTGTCTGTTAATTTAATGTCTTTTTTGGCTAATGCTTGACGAAATTCTTCTGGATTCATATGACTGGCCCTCCGTTATTTGTGAAACAAAACGATGTTTCACGTCCTGCTTAACTTTAACGTATTTAGTCCAGAAATACAAGCCACCTATAAGATTCTCTAACCTACTAATTCATCAAATTTTTTAAGTTTTGAAATTAATAGTTCAACAAATTTTGCACGGTCAATTGATAATAAGACTTCTGTATTTTTTTCTAGGCCTAATAAATCAAATTTATCAACAATCGTTTCGCCTCGAGTGAGATCACCGTTAACTTCAACATCAACGTGATAGTGGCCACTTGTAAATAGTTCTGGATGTAACATCCAAGCGATTGTGCAGGGATCATGTAAAGGAATCCCTTGGAATCCCCATTTTTCTTGACCATAGTAGATACCGTAAAATTTCAATAATCCATAAGCAGACTGTGCTACTTTATTATTAATTTTACCGATTTCTTCAATTTCTGAATCCAAGATTTGTGCTTGATGTGTTAAATTCAATCCAGCCATAACCATCGGAATAGAATCATTTAAAACCATTTTTGCTGATTCTGGATCCACGGCAATATTGAATTCTGAACCCGGTTTAACATTTCCAACGTCAGTTGAACCACCCATGAAGACAATTTTTTCAATTTTACTTTTCAACTCAGGGTAAACAGCTAAAAATAAAGCCATATTTGTCATCGGACCTGTCACAACCATTGTGATTTTTTCAGCACTTTTAGATACTATTTCAGCAATTAATTCAATGGCTGTTAAGTTAGTTGCAGGAATCTCAGATTTAGGTAATTCTGTCCCATCAACCCCTGTATCACCATGTACAGCATCAGCAATCATTAATTCTTGAAGTAAAGGTTTTTTATTTCCACTAGCAACGGGCACATCAGTCCGTTCCATCAATGTGAGTAATCGACAAGCATTATCAAATGTTTTATCAGGTGTTTGGTTACCCGCAGATGTTGTTACTGCACGTAAATCAAATTCTGGTGAAGCGACAATCATCATTAATGCTAATGCGTCATCATGGCCTGGATCACAATCTAAAATAATTGGTGTTTTTGTCATAATAAAATCTCCTCTTCTAACTTAACTTATTTTTTTCTGCATTTTTAATGCAATTAATAAATATATTTATGATCCGCTTTATTAAAATTCCAGAATGGTACTTTTACAACACCTTGAATTTTTGATTCATCAACAAATCCCCAGTAACGACTATCGTTAGAAACCGAACGATGATCCCCTAAAACAAAGTACTTACCTGCAGGCACTTTAGTAGCAGTTCCGTCTCTAGTCCATTTATTATCCATGGCCAAAGAACTAAATGTCCAATTTTTGGCATCTAACCCTTGAACCCTTGTTCCAACTGTCTTTTGATCCGTTGAAATGTAAGGCTCTGAAATTTTCTTTCCATTAACGTACACATGGTCATTTTTAAATACCACTGTATCACCAGGCATCCCAATTACACGTTTAACGTATTCTTGACCGTCTGTTGCATTAGGATCCACACCATAAGCATCAAAAACTACCGTACTAAAACGTTTAACATCGATTACTTTAACAACAGCAACGTGTTCATTATTAACCAAGTTCGGTTGCATTGACGGCCCATCAACACGCACCATTGTGACAACAAATGTTTTTAAAAGCATTGCAATAATTAATCCGACTGCAACTGGTATGACCCAACTCATTATTTCTTTAACTATTTTTTTCATAAATCCACCTAATCATTATGTATTTTTATTCCCTTTATTTAATTAATTATACGCTAACCATTTAAGGACTTTCAATGTCTAATAATTCAAATGATATCAGACAATGAAATCCCTTTCTATTAAATTTAAAATTTCATTTGCAACTAAGTAAAACGACTGGTATAGTTTTATTTAGTTCTATTAGTAAGGAATCGTAAGCTTTGTGTAATGTTTTCGTAACATTTCACAAGACGCCACATTTAAAAAGTAGTGAGTAAATTGCTTTTAAATCAGCTTTATTCACGATTTCTAAAAAAGAAACAAGTCTTATCAAAAATACATAAAGTATCACGGACGTTGTTGTGTAGGTCTTAGTTAGTCTATGTTACAAAATTGTGATGAATTGTAATATTTTTTGTATTTGATTGCAACACGAACTAGTTATAATAAATAGTATTAAGTATAAATTAATAAAAAAAGAAAGTAGATGTGACTCACTTGAATAACACAGTTAAATCATTATTACTCGGTACAATCGGTACTGCCGGTCTCCTTCTTGCATCTAATGCAAACGCCAATGCAGCAACTGTTAAAGTTCAAACAAACGATACTGTATGGACTTTTGCTCAAAAGTACGGTGTTTCAATCAAAACAATCGAAACTTTAAACAACATTGATTCAGGATCTCATATCATTATACCTGGTCAATCATTGAATATTCCTGCAAAAGATAGCAACGCTAAAACAAGCACTGATACTTCTTCTGCTTCTGATACTACTAGTTCAGCAAGCAAAACATCTATTACTGTTAAAACTGGTGATTCATTATGGTCAATTGCGAAAGCAAATGGCATTTCAATCACAGCTCTTCGTTCAGCTAATGGATTTGCTGATAGCTCAGCACTTATCTTACCTGGTCAAAAATTAGCAGTTACTGGTTCAAAAACTGTTACTGCTACAGCACCTAAAGCAACACCAGCTAAAACTGTTAAGCCAGAAACAGCTAAAGCAACAGAATCTGCAGTTTCTACAGATGGCAAAACAGTGACAGTTAAGAGTGGCGATTCATTATGGTCAATTGCTCAAACTAACGGTGTTACTATCTCAGCATTGTGCGATGCTAACGGTTTAACTTCAAGTTCAATGATCAATCCTGGTCAAACTTTGAAATTAACAGGTTCAGTTGCTAAGGTTGCTACTACAACTCCTAAAGCAGCTCCTGCAAACAATACTGCTACTACAAGTTCAAATACAACTTCAAACAGCACTACTACTGCTGCAAGCGAACCAGCTTCTACTAGCACAAATACTGCTTCAAATACAACAACACAAACAGCAAGCTATTCAGCAAGTAAAGTTATCTCAATTGCTAAAGCATACATAGGTACTCCTTATGTTTGGGGCGGATCAACTCCTTCTGGTTTTGACTGCTCAGGTTTCACACAATATGTATTCGCTAAAGTTGGTATCAACTTAAACCGTAATACTATTGGACAAGAATCAAACGTTACTAAGAAATCAGTTTCTGCTGCTCAACCTGGAGATTTATTATTCTGGGGAGCACAAGGTTCTTCATACCATGTCGGTATTTACTTAGGTGGTGGCCAATACATCGCTGCTCCAGAACCTGGTCAAAATGTTAAAATCGGTGCATTAGCCTATTACCCTGCTTCATTTGCTGGTACCGTTAACAACTAATTATTAAATTCTATTGAAGCATTAACCTTTTCGGTTAATGCTTTTTTGTACCTGAAATGTATAAAATATTGGTTCTCCATCACCAGTTATTAAAGTCCTAACAATTTAACAGCCTCATAACAAAGAAACATGCCCATGTATGTGATAAATGACATACATGGGCACGTTTCTTTTATTTCTTATTTTTCTCCAACAAGTAAATAATTGCTGGAAGAATGGTTAGTGCACTGATTAACGCGAAACCTGTATCTAATACTGTTATTAACCCAAAACTTTGAAGAGCGGGGAAAGAAACGAAGATAATCGCTGTAAATCCACCCATAACTGTTAACGCGGAAACTGTAATTGCCTGTCCCACTGATGAAACAGCCCTCACAACTGCATCTCTTGTCTTCATCCCTGAATCGAATTCTTCTTTGTACCTTTCGAGTATCAGAATTGTAAATTCAGTTCCAATTCCTAAAACAAGTGAACTAAGCGTCATTGTTAATGGATTGTATGAAATTCCAAAGACATATAATACCAATGGTGATAATCCAAGCACAATTAAAATTGGAATAACTGGCATTAGAGCTAAACGAATATCCCGGTAAACCAATAATAAAACGACAAAAATAATCAATAAGCCAACAAACATGATTAAATTATGGTTAGCGGCCATGTTCACTGAGCCAACAATCTGCATAACCTGGGCTCCAGCTGGAGATATATCAACAGAACCTAAGTTTGCTTTTTTAATATCCGAGTTAATATGATTCATCAAGGTTAGCTGTTTATCCGTAGATAAATTCTTTTTAATTTTAAATTGAATGGTTGCGTAGCGTTTGTTATCACTGTAGCTTGTCTGACTTGCTGCAGAGGGTAACGTTGTAATCCCTTTACTAATCTCATGCTGTGTCGCCTTTTCTGGATCAACGCCAGCCGTTTTTAGTAATGTTGCGATTGAAGTCACATCTGAAATTCCAGAGTATTTACTATTTTCACTAGCACCAAAACTTTGAATCGTTTGAATATCAGATTTATCTATCTTTCCATCTGATTTCACTAAATAAGTCAGGTAAGTCGTTGATCCAGCTTCTTTTTGCAAATATTTAGTATTTTTTAATGCTGTCATATTTTGCGGAATCATTTTCATTAAATCAGTTTCCGTGCTTATTTTATTCTCAGCTGCGAATCCGAATCCCATCAAAATTAATCCAACAAATAAAATAGCCTTAGCATGATGTGTCACCCAATTAGCGTAACGACTTAAAATTTTAGCCAATTTTGCGGGGCCAACTTCTTTAGGTTCTTTTTTATTTTTTCGCTTTTTACCATCTAAAATGGTCATTGTTGAGAACATTAATACAATTTCAGCAATATAAGATGAAACGACCCCAATTGCTAACGTTAACCCAAATTGTTGCATCATTGGTGCCTTTGATAAGAACATCATCAAAAAGGCAAATGTCATGACAATCAAGGCAATTCCAACAGCTGGTCCCATGCTTTTAATTGATTTTTCAACAGATTGATCCACATCTTTACTTTGCCTGTACTCTTCCTCATATCGATTATGGAATTGAACACCAAAATCAGTTCCAAGACCAATAATAATAGGTAATGTCGCCATAGTTGCCAACGTTAACGGAATTTTTAATAATCCCATAATCCCAAATGTCCATATTAATCCAACGGTCACAAATAGTAGTGACAAAAGACGTCGACGAACTGGGAAGACACTAGCAAGAATGACAATCATAAGTACAACGGCTAAGCCAAACATGGTACTCATTGTACTAACAACAACATCATTAACTTGACCATTAACAGCAGGACCACCTGCTAATCGAACTTTGACATTTTTGCTAAAATGTTCTGCTTTAATTATCTTATTGGTCTCTTTTGATAATTTAACATATGAGTTCATATCTGTTTTGTCTGATGTATTAACAACAAGCAGCATGTTTTTAGCATTGTTTGGTAGTAATTGATTAAGTTGTGCTGGCATCTTACCGTTATCAGAAAAGACTAAATCATGAACTAAATCAGAATCCATATTTTGGACTTTTGGCAACATTCCAACGACAAACGTCTGCATACTCTGCTTTTGCTGACTTGTTAATTGCGATAACATATAAGCTTGAATTTCATTTGTTTGTGCATGTGATAACGAGCTAGTAAGCGCCTCTTGCGATGTCGCACCCGCTTGAATCTTTTGTGCCATTGCTGCTTGTTGGCTTGTTGAAAGTAGGCCAACTGTATATTTTTGTAGCGCAGCTGTTTGTGTTGCATTTAAGCTGGAATTAACTTTTGTTGTTAATTTTTCCTTTTGCTTAGTGGTTAAACTATTCATTAACCCTGTTTGTAATTTGGCTGAACTTGTTAAATCAGATGAACTTGTTCCTGCATTTTTAAATTGTTCATTCATCACTGACACAAGATTCTTTGATCCTTTAACATTATCAACAGAATTTATTTTCTTAGAAAAATCGGCAACTTTTTTTAAATTATTGCTTGAAAGTAAATCCTTTTGGTTACCCGAGAGTAGGACGTAAATACCGTCCCCACCGAAGTTTTTTTGGTACGTTGCAGTATCTTTATAAACTTTAGAATCTTTACTAACAAATATTTCATTACCCATTGAAATTTTAATATTTGCTAACCCTATTCCTAATATTAGTGTGACAATTAAAGTCATACTAATACTTAATTTTGCATGTTTACGAATCATAGTTGCAAATGAATGAAATACTTTTGCCAAAATCGAGCCATCTCCTTTTAATTTAATTACTAGAATGCTTATTCTACTTATAGTTAAAAAATGAAACAACCAATAAAATAAGCCATTCGTTGCAAAATGCAACAGATGGCTTATTTTGTATTACTTTTATTAAAATTTATCAGACTGATTAGAACTTTTATAATCTCTTCAGCATTTTGTTCCATCCCATTATCTATCCACTTATAAAAAATGCCAACGACGCCACCTGCCAGCATATAGGAAATGTATTCTGACTGGGCCGACTTCAAAACGGGGTTATAGAACTGATTTCGAATATCATCTTTACGTTCTATTTCATTCGGCAATTTAATAATTTCATTTGCAACTATTTCAACTAAAATGGGATAAAGCTCAGAATTATTATTAATGGTTAAATTTCGAATCAATCGTTCTTGTTTTTTAATAACCAAAATACTTTGGCGAATAAATTCTTCATTTGTGAGCGCCCTCATATTTTCATTAAACATGCTTGAAATTGACACATGAATTGCTTCTTCTAAAAGATCTTGTTTATCACGATAATAGCGATAAAAAGTACTTCGATTAATTTTAGCAGCTATCGTTATTTGTTCTACAGTAATATTACTCAAAGAAGTTTTTTCTAGCATTTTAATAAACGTATCAAGTATATTCTTTTTAGCTCTTTGCTGTGCATTTGTTGCTACCATAATAGGTCTTCCTCATTTTTCATCAGTTTACTACTTGATTCAAAGCTTACACTATTACCCCTATAATAGAAAGTTCCTGCCGTGTAACACAAGGCACAATGTTTCACATGAAACAATTGTTTAAGCAAAGAATAATCCAATATAGTACGTCACAAGCATTGTTATGAGCCCTGCTATGACGTTACGTAAAATAGCTGGCATCTTTCTTGCATTACCCAAAGACGCACTAATAAAGCCTGTTAAAGCCAATGCCAGCGTCACGACTACAACTGTGCCCCACATTTTCATAGTGCCAGGCAAAAAGGTCATTGCAAGTAATGGAAAAATACCACCTAACGATGACGCAACCATTGATGAAAAAACAGCATCCCATGGATTTAGATAATTTCCAATTTCGATATTGTACCGTTCCCTCACAGTGCCTTCCAGCGCATTATTTGCCATAATATCATCGGCTGCCTTAATGGCTAATACTTTGGAAACACCCTTTTCTAAGTAGGCAGAAATTACCATTTTGCGTTCTTGTTCAGGATCGTCAATTAGTCTTTTCTTTTGCGTTTCAACGACTGCTTTTTCCGTATCCTTTTGCGTACTAACGGACACATACTCTCCAGATGCCATCGAAAATGCAACTGCTAACAAATCTGACATTCCAGCAATAAAAACAGCAAATGGACTTGATGTTGCCGCTGCCACGCCAAAAACCACCCCTGCCACCGTCAAAATACCGTCATTTGATCCTAAAACCCCGGCACGTAATATATTTAATTCTGCCCCTAATGATATTTTCTTTCTCTCTGCCATTATTTTCTCCTTTTATGCGAATAAATGTCCAATAAAATAAGTAATCGCCATCGTCAAAAGTCCAGAAATAACATTTCGGATAATGGCTAATTTTCGACTAGAATTACCAAGTGTTGCGCTACCATAGCCCGTCAAAATTAAAGAAAAAATAACAGCCACTATCGTCATTTGAATTCTAATTTGTTTGGGAAACAATGTTATCGCGAATAATGGTAGTGCAGCACCAACTGGGAATAATAACATTGATGCAACCGCCGCATGCCAAGGATTCGTATAATGTTCTGGGTCAATGCCATATTTTTCCTTTGCCGTTACCAAAACAGCATCTTTTTCCATAAGTTCAGTTGCTATCTCCATGGCGACATTTTCAGAAATACCTTGCTTTTGATAATACGTAACTAAATCGCTTTTCTCAGAATTAAAATGTGTTTTAATATTTTCAGTTTGCACGTCCATGGCCGCTTTTTCTGTATCTTTTTGTGTATTCACAGAGACATATTCTCCAGCAGCCATTGAGAACATTCCCGCGAACATTCCTGCAATACCAGCAATAAAAATCCCAAAATTACTAACAGATGCACCTGCCACTCCGAGCACAATCCCAGAAACCGAGATAATACCATCGTTAGCTCCCATCACGCCAGCACGTAATATATTAATTTTTTCTGCTAAATTTATTTTTTGCAACATGGTTATCTCCTTTGTTTATTTCGCAAAATTAAATTTTGCAAAACCTTTACCCATCTCATATCTCTTCTAACTATTAATTTTAGTGCCTCCATGAATATCAGTCAAAATTATCATCCGTTATTCCTTTATTAATACGTAAAAAACCTTATTATACCGGCAAAAAACATTTAAAAATTAATTTACCTTCACTTTTTTTAATTGAGAACCATTGTTATTTAGACTGTCTCACTAGGAAATACAGATTTTACTTTAATTTATATCTATTTGGTGTATCATAAACATATTCGGGCCCTTAGCTCAGTTGGGAGAGCGTCTGCTCCGCAAGTAGAAGGTCGACGGTTCAAATCCGTTAGGGTCCATTAAAATATAAAGAAGCGAGATCACTTAATTAAAAGTAATCTCGCTTCTTTTAGAGAAAATATCTCTCATTGACAAAACTTGACACTATCGTTAAAATTAATTTTATAAAAAAGACTATGACCCTCACATAGAAACCAAAATTAATTTTTTTAAAATATCAGTCTTATAATATAAATATTTTTGTTGTAATCTAAGCATTAGCTAATAAAGGCTAATGCTTTTTTTATGCAATTTTTTATAAGGGAGATTTTATTTATGAATGGGACAGAAGTACACGATAATTTGAAGATGCTACAGGATTTAAAATTTTTAATTTATAAGTTTAGTGACTATCGAGTTGATTTTCACAATTTTGATATTTTAACTTTAGACCTACCCACCAAACAAATTGATTTATCTTTGGCTTATCAAACACAAAAAAAAGATCACACTATTGAAGAAATAGCATGGTCCATCATTAAAGATAATCATTTATAAACGGATTATTTTGAGCAATAATTCAGCTGTTGCTTCACGCTTATCTTCTGGCAAAGAAGCTAGATAATTAATTAAATCAAGCGTTGCAACACCTTTTAAATTTTTATCAGTAAAAAAATCAGCTAAAGTCAGATCTAATGCTTCAGCAATATCTGATAATTTTTTCATCTTAATATTGTCTAACTTTCCGCGTTCTATCAGAGAAATTAAACTAACAGAAGATTTTGACTTTTCAGCCAATTGCTCAATGGTCATATTCAATAATTTTCGTTTAGCACGAATCAATATTCCTATTTTTTCAAGCATCTTAAACTCCTAATCAGAAAGGTAATATCTTTATGGTAAAGGATTTCAAATAAATCAAACAGAGTTGTAGTTATCGTTTTATAAAATAAATCTATATGCAATAACCTCTTCGATTGTTAAAATAAGTTAAGGTTCAATTAAGGTACGTTCATTATTCGTTGATTCGGTATTAAATCCGATTTAAAGGGAGGCTCTGTGGGGAGATTACGAACGATAACATTAAAATTGAGATACATAAGTAGTCGTATAAGCGCACATAACATCTCAACCAATTTCCAAAATTTTTTATATTTTTATTGATTTAGTCATTATTTTAGAACAAATTATGCAGGAATTTAGATACCTGCTACAGATCCAAATACTACTCAAAAGGAGAACTAATGATTAAAAAAGACTATATCTATCATGCTCCGCTAGATAATATGACCGGAAGTTCTACCAAAAAATTCTGTCCTAATTGTGGAACTGAAGTGTCACAATCAGACAATTTTTGCCCTAACTGTAACTTTAATTTACGTGTTGCACCGGTTCAACAACAAGTACCAAACCAACAAGAAATGCCAGCTAACCAGACACGTTCTGCTAAACCACCCATTTCAGGTAAAACAAAATTTTTCAGAATTTTAATTGGCGCAATCATTATTATTATTTTGGGTGGTTATTATGCTGGGACCAAATATTATTCAAAAGAGAATCAGATTAATCGAATGACAGAGGCTCTAAAAACTGACAAAAATATGAAAAACTATTTTTCAACGTCAGATACTGCATTAAAAATTACTGATTCATCTATGAAGCCTGCATCAGATGCTTGGAATAGTGCGGCTTCCCTTAAAGAGTTTAAAAATGGCTTAACGAGCTCAACAAACACTTCTAACCAATTCCAATTAAAAGAAAATGGTAAACATTGGTTATTATTCCCTAAATATACAGCCAATTTTTCAACCGTTTCCGTTAAATTATCAACAAATACTTCTGGCGCTGTCATTAAAATGAATGACAAGAAAATTGCCACAGCTAACTCTGATGATTACAGTAAAACTATCACAGGCTTAGTCCCTGGTAGTTACAAAATAGAAGCAACTGGCGCTGTTGATGGTACTAAATTAAATAATGAATCAACCGAGATACTCAACAGTCCAACTTCTAGCGTAAATCTAGATTTAAGTACCATTACGTTTAGAATTAAAAGTATCGCAAAGGCCGATATTTACGTTAACTCAAAAAAAGTCGGCACAACTAATGGCTCTGGAACCGCAACAATTGGACCTATTGCCTCTTCTGGAAACAATATTTTACAACTTAAAGAAAAAGTTGGTGACAACACGCTTGTTACAAGTAAATATAAAATTTCAGGTAGCGATGACGATAATAGCGTGACGCTAGATAGTTCTGATGAAGATGGCTATCAAGATAGTTCTGAAAGTAATTTATTCAATATTACTTTCCCTGACATGTTAACCCTAGACGATGCCCAAAGTTACATGGATAATTTATTTTCACATATTAGTGATTACACTAGTGAAGGTGACGATTCCGACGAGGATTCAAGCGACAGTTACGGAACAATTGGTAGCTTCTTCGTTGGTGGTGAAAGTAACGCGGATGCTAAATCATGGATTAAAATTGCTGAGAGTTACTACAATAATGATTCAATTGAAAGTGTCGATTATGCTACTAAAGTCAAAACGATAACACCTACAGCTAAGAATAAATTCGATGTCACTTATGATGTGACTTATACTTTTGATCTCACTGATAGTGATGATGACTATTCAACTAAAACACAAGTCTTCGAATATACCGCTAAGGTCAATTATTCTAATAATGATGATTTCTTAATCAATTCAATTACACCAGCAAAAAAAATTAGTGAAAAAACTGAAGATAACTAAACCTTGGAGGAAATAACAATGAAAACATGTCCTAACTGTGGGTCTCAACAACCAGCAACCGTAAAATTTTGTACAAACTGTGGGTTCGCCTTCCCGGCTGAACCTACTCAAAAACCTGCTCAAAAAGCAGATCAACAACAAACACAAAATGTACCAGAACCAACAAAATTCCAACAACAATATGCACCCGAACCAGAAACTAGAAGCCAAAATGAAAATGTTGAACAAGCCAAAGCTTTCGCAACAAATTATTGGTCTTATTTCTTAAATGCCATTAAACATCCAACAATTTTAGAAAATGGTCATAAATATTTTGGCTTTGCGACAATTATCTTGTTCGCATTATTCAATGATATTTTTGTAAAATTATTGTTAAATAGCGTCGCTTCATCAGTTTCTTCAGCTATAGATAGTACAAACATGTTCTCAGAATTTTTTGGTGGTTCAAGCAGCTCAGCTGTTAGCCAAGGTGAATCAACAGTTGAGAGCGGTCTCTATGTAAAACTATTCTTCTTGACGTTACTCGTTTTTGCTGTTTATGTCTTAATTGGCATTTTCGTTCGTAACGTTGTGTTGGGTGATAAAACCGACACACTATTAGCCTTTACAAATCGTTTCACACATTATTTAATGGTCAATCTTGCATTATCGGTTCTTAGCATGATTTTAATGTTAGCTGGTCTTAAAGCTTTTGCTGTGTTCTTATACTTTTTAATGGCAATTATTATGAGTGTGGCATTTATTCTAGCAATTATTGTTGATACACACCCACTTAAAATTGATCGCCTTTACGGTGTTGTTATTGGTCAATTACTATTGGCATTTGTTGTCTTCCTTGTTATGACCGTATTTGCTGTTAGTTTAGCATCAAGTTTAGCGTCAATTATACAAGCAGCGGGACTATAAAAATTCCCTTCGGCAAGATAACTCATTAATCTTTCAATAAAAAAAGGCGTCAATTAAGTATATTATACTTAATTGACGCCTTTTATGCATCCCTATAACTTTAGTTATTAACCTTAGCAATCTTACCCTGTTCGATATAAACAGCGAGAATCGATAAATCAGCGGGATTAACACCACTAATACGACTAGCTTGAGCTAATGTTTCTGGTTGGATTTTAATAAATTTTTGACGTGCTTCCGTCGCAATTCCTTCAATCGCATCGTAATCGATGTTTGTTGGAATTTTTTTAGCTTCCATACGTTTTAATTTCGCAACTTTTTCTTGCGCTTTTTTGATGTAACCCTCATATTTAAATTGAATTTCAACTTGCTCAATAATTCTATGATCTAATTCATGGTCAGGGCCTGGCATGAATTTGGCAACATCTGCATAAGTCACTTCAGGACGACGCAAGAATTCGTTAGCCAATACGCCATCTTTCAAGGCAGCACTGTCATGTTCTGCTAAGAAAGCATTCACGTCATCAGTTGGTTTAATACGGAATGATTGCAATCTAGCTTTTTCAGCTTCAATTTCAGCTTTTTTGGCTTCAAAAATAGCTAAACGTTCTTCTGAAATCAACCCAATATCATACCCTTTTTCAGTTAAACGTAAATCTGCATTATCATGACGTAAAATGAGACGATATTCAGCACGAGACGTTAATAAACGGTAAGGTTCATTGGTCCCCTTTGTTACTAAATCATCAATCATAACGCCAATATAAGCATCACTACGATTCAATGTAAAATCTTCACGGCCTAAAGCACGTAATCCAGCATTAATTCCTGCTACCAAACCTTGCCCAGCAGCTTCTTCATAACCAGAAGTTCCATTTGTTTGACCCGCAGTATATAGATTCTTCACTAATTTTGTTTCAAGCGTTGGGCGTAATTGGTAAGGCGCCACAACATCATATTCAATCGCATACCCTGGACGCATTAATTCAGCGTTTTCAAGGCCCTTAATTGAATGAATAATATCTTGTTGAACTTCTTCTGGCATTGATGTCGAAAGGCCTTGAACGTAAAATTCATCCGTTGAGCGACCTTCTGGTTCCAAGAAGAGTTGATGACGAGGTTTATCAGAGAATCGGACAATCTTATCTTCAATAGATGGGCAGTAACGTGGACCCACACCTTTAATAATTCCTGAGAACATTGGTGCACGATCAAGATTAGCATTAATAATTGCATGCGTCTTTAAGTTCGTGTACGTTAACCAACAAGATAATTGATTTTTAACATCAATATAAGCTTCATCAGGTGTTTCAAAACTGAAGTGATTAGGCTCAACATCACCTGGTTGCTCATCAGTCACACTGTAATCAATTGTATTCCCATCAACACGAGGTGGTGTCCCTGTTTTGAAGCGTTCCAAATCAAAACCAAGTGCTTCAAGATTTTCAGATAATTTAATGGCAGGTTGTGAATTATTAGGACCTGATGAATAACTTAATTCACCAATAATAATTTTACCTCGAGCAGCCGTCCCAACCGTTAAAACAACACTTTTAGAACGGTACTTTGCGCCAGTATTTGTTACAACACCACGGCATTCACCATCTTCGACAATTAAACTATCAACAGTTCCTTGACGTAACGTCAAGTTTTCTTCTTTTTCCATTGTATGTTTCATTTCGCTTGAATAAAGATGCTTATCAGCTTGGGCGCGTAATGCTCTAACCGCTGGCCCTTTACCCGTATTCAACATACGCATTTGAACGTAAGTTTTATCAATATTACGACCCATTTCGCCACCTAAGGCATCAATTTCGCGTACAACAATTCCTTTAGCAGGACCACCAATTGAGGGGTTACATGGCATAAACGCAACCATGTCCAAGCTAATTGTAATCAGTAATGTTTTATTGCCCATTCGTGCAGCAGCAAGTGCTGCCTCTGAGCCGGCATGTCCAGCACCAACGACAATGACGTCGTAGTCTGGCGCATCATAAGTTTTAATGTCCATTTATATTTACATCCTCCTATTTGCTGACAATTATTTACCTAAACAGAATTGACTAAATAATTCCGTGAGTAATTCATCCTGATAACTATCACCAGTGATTTCACCAAGTAATTCCCAACTTCTGGTCATATCAATTTGAACTAAATCAATTGGCATCCCTGCAGCAATTCCTGTTATAACATCATCTAACGCAGTTTCAGCTTGATTTAATAAGCCAATATGACGAGAATTCGTAATCATGATTGTTGTTTGACTGTTTTCGATCCCACCAAAAAATAAGTTAGCAATCTTTTCTTCAAGTTGCTTCATACCTTCGTGTTTCAAGACAGAAATTGAAATAATTTCAGTTGGATCAACCATGCTTTCTAACTCTTTGCGGTCTAAATTATCAGGTAAATCTGTTTTATTTAAAATAACAATTCGTTTATCATTTTGCGTTAATTTAATGAGTTGTTTATCTTCAGCAGATAAGGGTTCGTTGTTGTTTAAGACAAGCATTACTAAATCAGCTTGAACGATTGCTTCTTTAGAACGTTCAACCCCAATTTTTTCAACTTTATCTTCTGTATCCCGAATACCAGCTGTATCCACTAACTTCAAAGGCACACCCATAACATTAACGTATTCTTCAATCACATCACGCGTTGTTCCGGCAACATCAGTTACAATGGCTTTATCCTCATGTAATAAATGATTCAAAAGACTCGATTTACCAACATTAGGACGACCAATAATGGCCGTAGCTAATCCTTCACGTAACACTTTACCTTGTTGCGCAGTTTGTAGTAATTCTTGCACATATTTCTTAACATCTCGTGCTTTTTCAAGCAATAATTTAGTCGTCATTTCTTCACCAGCATCGTATTCTGGATAATCAATATTAACTTCAACTAATGCTAAAACATCTACGATATCTTTACGTAAATTACGAATTAAACGTGATAAATTACCATCTAACTGGTTCAAAGCCACTTTCATTGAACGATCCGTTTTAGCACGAATTAAATCCATGACAGCTTCAGCTTGAGATAAATCAATTCGACCATTCAAAAAGGCCCGTTTTGTAAATTCACCAGGTTCAGCTAATCGCGCACCATTACTTAATAGTAATTGTAAAATTTGGTTCGTTGGTACAATCCCACCATGACAGTTAATTTCAATGACATCTTCACGTGTAAATGTTTTTGGCGCTAGCATCACCGAAACCATGACTTCATCCACTTCTTCATCCGTTTTAGGATTTAAAATATGACCATAATTAATGGTATGGCTATCAACATTAGCTAAATTTTTCCCTTTAAACACGTTGTTAGCAATTTGAACGGCGTCTTCCCCACTCAATCGAACAATTGAAATGGCCCCTTCACCAGGTGGTGTTGAAATAGCGGCAATTGTATCAAATTCTGTTAGTTCTGGCATATCTTTAAATGCTCCCTTCATTTTCTTATTATCAGTCAGGCAACCTTGTTCTTTAAATTTTTTCAAACAAAAAAAGGGCCCACTCCACGCCATAAAAAGGACGTGGATAAAGCACCTTCACTACTTTATCTAATATTAAGTTCAATGCCAACAATATACTTGCTTTACTGGCATTTGTCAACAAATCTGTTTAACTAAATTGATTCGTTTAACTACGAATAGACCGATTTTCTAATTTACTAGTAATTATTTTCAATTCTTGAACATAACCTAGATATTCTTCTTCAGTCATATCAAACGAAGCAAAACAGCTAGCCATTTGTTCCATAATCTTACTTTTACTTTTTTTCGCTTTTTCAGTTAATGAAACATTTACGCGACGTTCATCTTCAGAATCTCTAGCACGTATAATCCAATCATCTTTTTCCATACGTTTTAGAAGTGGTGTTAATGTCCCATTATCCAAATGTAACTTTGCCCCAAGTTCCTTCACCATAACGGGGGCTTTCTCCCACAATGAAAGTAACGTAATATATTGCGGATACGTTAAATTAAATTCCTTCAGTGATTCTGTATAAAATTTATTGTAATCTTTTTGTGCTGTATAAATGGAAAAACAAAGTTCATCTTCTAATTTGTTCGGATTATGTTTTAAAGTCATATGTGGTGGCTCCTTCTATTACTGACTAATTCGTTTTATTCTTAGGTGCAACAATAACTGATCGTTTGGTTCCTGTTCCAACCGATGTTGTTTTGATTCGATTATTTCGTGCTAAATAAAAATGAATTTGCTTACGCTCGTTAGCAGGCATTGGATCCAATTGAATGGTTTCACCTGTTCGAATAACATCCTTAGCAACTTTAATTGTTAACCGTTCAATCGTTTCTTCACGACGCTGACGATATCCACCAACATCTAGAATAACATTCATTCGACTAACTGCTTTTTGGTTCATGTTAACTTGTGCTAAATACTGCAAGGCATTTAAGCTCTTACCATGTTTACCAATTAGTAAGCCCTGTTTACTCGTATTGAAATCATAGGTTACCTGACGACGTTCAAATTGAACGTTGATTTCTGTATCAATCCCCATCAATTCAGTAATATCAGCTAAATAATACCCAACATCATGAACTGCTTTTTCATTAAGCTGACTTCTAGCAGCTTTTTCTTCTGCCGTCAGCGGTTTTGATGCAATAATCTCTTTTTTTTCATCAATTGGTTTTTTGCTTGTCGGTTTTTTCACTATTTTTTTTTCAATTAACTCAACTTCCGCCTTTTGACGGCCAAAAAATAAGAATCCAGACTTGCCTTCATTGATTATTTTGATCTCGACCTGTGTTTTTTCAAGCTTTAAAGTAGCCAAACCACCAGCTACAGCTTGATCAACATTTTTTCCAGTAAATATGGGCATGTCCATCCTCCAAATATAATTATCATCGTTATATTATAGCACTAAATGCCCCCTTATCTATACCCTTTTTTGGAACGACTTTTTTTAAAAGTTCTATCATTTGACAAAATCTATAGGCCCCAGGCTATAATGACAATAGAAGTAAATAAAAACACTTGGAGGTTTAATTCTATGAATAAATTAACAGATACATATGAATTAGCAAATGGCGTAAAAATTCCAGTTGTCGGGTTTGGAACTTGGCAAACACCTAGTGGTGATGTTGCTAAAGCATCAGTAAAATCGGCCTTAGCTGCTGGTTACAGACATTTAGATACTGCTGAAATGTACCATAATGAAAGTAGCGTCGGTGAAGGTATCATCGAAAGCGGTGTTGCCCGTAAGGACATCTTTTTAACAAGCAAATTAGCTAACACGGCGCACACTTACGATGAAACACTAGCGGCCTTTGCACAAACATTAAAGGACTTGGACGTTGATTATCTTGATTTATTCTTAATTCACTGGCCTAATCCTGCTGCTTATCGTGAAGATAATTGGGAAAAGCATCTTCAAGAAACATGGCGTGCCTTTGAAGATCTCTATAATGAAGGTAAAATTAAAGCAATTGGCGTTTCCAACTTCCGTCCTCGTCATTTCAAAGTTTTAGAAGAAACACAAACGATCACACCAATGATCAATCAAATTAGATTGGCACCTGGTGATACCCCTAAAGAAACCATTGATTACTGTCATGAACACAATATTCAACTAGAAGCATATAGTCCATTAGGAACTGGTGCTATCTTCACTGAACCAACAATGGTTAAAATTGCCAGTCGTATTGGTCATAGCGTTGCACAAGTTACGTTACGCTGGTCATTACAAAATGGCTTCTTGCCACTTCCAAAATCTGTCCATGCTGATAGAATTGAAGAAAATACTCATTTATTTGATTTTGAATTATCTGATGCAGATATGGCAGAAATTAACTCACTTGAAGGTGTGGTTGGTTACGCACAAGATCCAGATACAGCAACTTTCTAAATTGTTTCACGTGAAACAAAAAAACTAACCACAATTTCAATTTAAAGTATCTCCCGTATTGGTCAATATCAAATACGGGAGTTTTTGTATTAACAGCATTATTCAAAAAATTTTAAAGTACGAGCTGTTTGAGCTTATCTTTAAGATATAAATTTATCACTAAAAAACGTATTCTTTTTCATATTATAAAATAAACAGTTCTGAAACATTATTTTACTAAGTATCTATCTGGGTAACTGATTATAATTTTTCAGGAATTAAAAAAATGGTTTGTATAAATTCGGTTAAATACCGAATTTATACAAACCAGAAAACTGCTTAACGTTTAATCCAATATTTAGGATTTACTTTCTTAGAACTGTTTATTCATTCAAACGTCTAACTATTTTATTTTGTCTCATTATTGGATTATTTATTATATACATTTTGCCAAACAGACATTTGTCCATCTTTTCTATTTGCCCAAGCATAATATGGAATCATCGTTACTTTATCATTCAAAAATTCATTTTTATCACTCTCATAATACAAATCGTTCGTTCTATCAACAATTTTTAATGCATCAATTTGTATTACAGCTATTCCTCCTAATAAATTTTGCTCAAATTTTACTTTTCGTTGTCCGTCAACTTTTAAATTAATTTTCCATAAGTCTGTATCATTATCTTCTTGCTCTGAGCAATAGACAAGCGGACCTCTTTGTACACCCACTTTGTTTATATTATATCTAACATTAGAATTTGATTTCATTATTTTAATACTAAAATCTAAATTTAATTCTATCTCAGTATCTTCTAAATCGATTGGAATATAAACATATCCATTTTCAACACTTACATTTGTTTCCTTTTTATTAATTTTAACAGTAAATTTATTTTCTGACCATTTAGGAATTCTAATACCAAAATTAAAATCATTATTTTTTTTGTTTGATATATTGAAATTTATTTTACCATCCCAAGGGTAATTATTAGTCTGTTTAATCTTAACTCCATTAGTAAACGTTGTATCATTTGCTATAAATTGATCAGATAAAATATAATTATTTTCTACTTTATATATATATTGGTCAATAGAAGCTATCAATCTTGCAATATTACTTGGACAACAAGCAACACCAAACCATTCAGCACGCCTTGTAATCGCATGTTCTCTAGATGGGTTGAATTTTGAAATTACCGGATCAGCTTCAAGTGGATTTACATAGAAAAAATGCGTACCGTCTAGCGAGAGACCACTAAGAGCTCCATTAAATATTTCTTTTTCTAAAATATCACCATATTCTCCATTTGATTCCAGTTCTAACATTTGACGTGCAAAAAAGCTCATCCCCACTGAAGCGCATGTTTCACCATACATAGTATCATTAGGTAAATCATAATCAGTTGTAAATTTTTCTCCAATATTTGTTGACCCAATTCCACCAGTTACATACATCCTTTTGTTTACAATATTCTTCCATATACGTTTGCACGTATCTAATAATTTTTTATTATTTGTTAATCTTGCAGTATGTGCCATCCCTGTACACAAATAAACAACTCTTACCGCATGGCCCTGTAATGTTTGCTGTTCATTTAACGGTCCTGATGCTTGTAAGTATTCACTTGTTATACTTTCCATTCCTGCAATCAAATCGTTATCAATGCCATCTTCTTGATTTTGCTTTTGAAAAAATAAAGGATCTTGTCCACGTTGATTAATAAAAAAATCAGCAAGTTTTAAATAACGTTCAATTTTAGTAACTTCATAAAGTTTTGTTAATGCCAGCTCGATTTCCGGATGACCATCTACTCCTGGAATTTGGCCTTCCTTTAATCCGAAATATTTATCAATACAATCAGCCATTTTTAAAGCAACCTTCAAAGACTTTTCATTACCTGTTACTTCATAATATGCAACGGCCGCTTCAATATAATGTCCCATGCTATATAATTCATGTGACTGAGACAATCGTTTAAATTTTCTTTCAGGTTCTTCTATTTGAAAATATGTAACTAAATATCCGTCATCATCTTGGGCATCATAAATTAAATCTACTACATCATCTGTTATTATTTTTAGTTTATCATCAGGATGATACTTTAAAGTAAATGCTGCAGCTTCTAGCCATTTATATACATCTGTATCTTGAAATGTATATCCCACATGATGTCCATTTTGACGCTTTGCAGCTATTTTAAGATTAGCGATTGCATGACTTTTTTCAGAACCTAATTCCGGACCACCAGGCTCTTTTTCAATTTTTATTTCTGCAGAATCATTAATAACATTCCATTGATAAGGTATGACTTTTTCAGGAATTAATTCCCGATACCTATTCCAAAATTTTGAAGTTATATCAATAGTTTTAATTTTCATTTTATATCTCCTTCTGAAAAATATTTCAGTTATATCATCTATTAGCTAATTCTTTTTTGATTTCTGGTTCCATTTTTTCATATTTAAAATAAAATAACATTATAAATCCAGAAATTGCATACACAATAACTGGTAACCAAATAAAACAAAATTTAATTGCTTCAAGTGAGGCCGCACTCTGTGATTGATTTGCAACATACCCAGCTGCAGCCATAATTTTAGTCGGGATAAAAGTTCCAAACCCTGATCCAAGTTGAATACAGAATGCGCTACCAACAGCAGTTAAAAAGCCAGATGCTCTAATCCCCGTTTTCCACTCGCCAAAATCTACTGTATCAGCTAACATTGCAAACGGCATAGCGCAAGCAAGCGAAGCACCAAAAATCCCAATAATCCAAGCAGCTATTATCAACGTTAAATTATTTCCAGCGACTGCCATCATGACTTGACCAAAAGCACCGACAGCTAAACCAATTAACATTGCCATTGTTTTATTTGTTATTTTCACAACAAAAGGAATTGCAATTGTTGCTATAATTCCTAAAATTTGTAATCCATTAAATACTGATGTTAATTGTTCGTTACCTAAATAATACTTAGCATAATAAATAGAAATACTATTTCTATCCGCTTGGGCAATCCAATAAACAACAAAAGCCATAACAAGAATATACCATGGGTAATTACCAACTGTTGCTTTTAAGCTTGACTTAAATGGTATTGGCTTAGTTATAGATACATTTCTTTCTCTCAAATTTTTAAATGCAGTAAACAATAAAATTACTGCTAAAACTCCAAAAATTGCCACCGTAATCATAAATCCTTTTTTATCATTCCCATTTCCAAAAAAAGCAACTAAAGGTAAACAAAAGGTACTAGTTATAAATGCTCCAATTTGTCCACCAGACATTCTGAAAGAATTAGCACTTATTCTTCCTTCAGAGTCTGAAGTTAAACTTGGTAATATTGCTGTAATAGGGGTTTGAATTCCAGTATATATTACCCCTGCTGCCAGAATATAAGTAACTCCTGCATAAATTACTTTAGCATTTCCAGACAAACTTGGCGCTGTAAATGCTAAAAAAGTTGCAAAAGCGAACGGTATTGCTAACCATAAAAAATATGGTCTACTTTGTCCCCATTTTGTATGCGTATGATCAACAATTGAACCCCAAACAGGAGCACTAATTGCATCAACTACCCTAGCAATCAATAAAATAAATCCAGCGCTTGCAACTGATAATTTGAACACATCAGTATAAAAATATAAAATATAACTTGAAATTGTAACATAAAGTAAATTTCCGGCCATATCAGTAAACGAATAACTAATTTTTTCACGTAAAGAAAGTTTTTCTTGCTTTTTATCCATAATTATTATCTCCTCTGTAGTTTTTTTATGATTGCTAATGCAATTCAAATATATAGCTAAAAATACTAAAATTTATATAGCGCCTATAAATTTAATACTTCTACATCATTGTAATCGCTTGCATTTTTTTAATAAACCCCTAAAATATATAAATAGGTACACAAATCCAATATGAAGAAAGGGGGAGCTAAATGTTTTTCACTTTTAACCTTAAAAATCCTTTGATTTTAAATAAAATTGAAATATATACATCAAGTAATTCTTTAAATCTTCCAAATAAAATGTCAGGAAAATTTGCTTTAATTATTATTGAAAATGGAGATGTACTTGTTTCATTAAATAGCACAAAACAACTACTTACTAAACAGAATTGGATAATATTTCAAGATAAATGTAACTCTTTAAAATTGTCTAGACCTAGCTCTGATTTAGTTTTTACCACAATTCATTTTAATACCAATAATTTAGTTTCTTTTTCTTATTCACCGGCAACAAGTACGCAAAACTCCTATAATTTAATTATTCCTCAATTTGGTAAATTCAAAAAGGAAGAAAAAATTCATTTACTCATTAAGGAAATTATTAACGCCTATTCAAGCAATTTACAATTTAATTTAAATCTCAATTATCTAACCTCAAGCTTACTAATTAATTTACATAATCAGTATATAGAGATGCTTTCCGACAGTACTTATTCAGTAACACCAGCAAAATTCGATTGGATTATAAATTGGGTAACCACTAACATCGAAAAACCAATGACTATTAATGAAATTGCAGATAAATTTGAAATGACTCCCTCCTACTTAACTTTTTTATTTAATAAATATCAAGGAATTTCTACAATTAAATTTATTCATGCACTAAAATTATCTAAATCCAAGGATTTACTTCTAAGTACGAATCTTACCATTTCTGAAATATCTTTTTATTTAAGTTTTAACAGTAGTAAATATTTTATGCGACTTTTTAAACAAGAAAATGGAATCACACCGACACAGTTTAGAAATATGTATGCTAACTCTTTTATAAATTAATAAAACGTTTAGAAAAATATTATTGATTTTTATCTCAAAAATGGAGGTGCCATCATGCTTTTTGGCAGTATTGAAGGCGGAGGAACTAAATTTATTTGCGCAGTTGGAAATGATAGTTATCAAATCGAGGATATTACTTACTTTCCAACTGAACAGCCAGAAAAAACTTTAAAAAAAATTGTTGAATACTTTAAAAAATTTGATATATCAGCATTAGGAATTGCTTCCTTTGGTCCTATAGAACTAAGAAAAGGATCAACCAAGTATGGATATATTACCACTAGCCCTAAATTAGGTTGGCAAAATACTGATATGCTAGGATACTTTAAAGCTCACTTCAATATTCCAATCAGTTGGAATACCGATGTTAATGGATCTGCTTATGGAGAATTTATAATATCTCGACTTTCTAATGAATCAATAAACTCTCTTGTTTACTACACAATTGGTGATGGCGTTGGGG
The DNA here is from genome assembly GCF_054941065.1 of Dellaglioa sp. BT-FLS60. Taxonomy (NCBI): domain Bacteria; kingdom Bacillati; phylum Bacillota; class Bacilli; order Lactobacillales; family Lactobacillaceae; genus Dellaglioa; species Dellaglioa sp. BT-FLS60. The sequence continues at coordinate 120,146 of NZ_JBSOLI010000035.1, read as the reverse complement.
CTGGCATAGTTGATAATGGTAATTTTATAGGTGATATTGGTCATCCTGAAATGGGACATGTTCCAGTAAAACGTCATCATCAGGATCTTAAATTTAAAGGAATTTGTCCTTACCATTCTGATTGTCTCGAAGGGCTAGTATCTAGTCCAACTTTTGAAGCAAGACTTGGAAAACGTAGTACAGATGTCTCTGTTAATGACCCTATCTGGGAGATAATGGCCTATTATGTTGCACAAGCATTTGTTCAGACTACTTTAACATGTAGACCAGGAGAAATTATTTTAGGTGGCAGTGTACCAAATCCTGAATTTATCACTAAAATTAAAAATAATTTTATGACTCTTATAAATGGTTACATTCCAATTTTCAATATAGATGAATATATAAAGACTCCATCTATAAAAAGAAATGAATCAGCAACTATTGGTAATTTTGCTCTTGCTAAAAAATTACTTAATCAATTATAATTAAAGGTCTATTAATTGTAATTGATTAAAATATTAAATTTACCGAAACTTTTATTAAAAGAGACTATGACATAAGTCTCTAAATTAAAACTGGTGTTTGAAAACTAAAAAGTTTTCAAACACCAGTTTTTTTTGTACAATTATAAATAAAAAGAGTATCGATAGACCCCAATACTCTAACATAACTTATCCTCGAAAGGACATTTAAAATGCAAAATAAGAATACCCTAAAGCTAAAGAACAAAAGTTACTTTCAGAACTAAAATAATGAAGGCTTCTTTGCATTTCAATCGATTTTCAAGTGCCGTGGGGCTTTACAAAGGACGCTGGAATTGTAATTATGGCTTTAAAAATCTTAAAATTTGTTACATTAAGGAATAGCTTTCTTTTTTTGAGGTCACTTATGTCACGAGCTCTCAATGACAATTTTCACCAATAACAGTTGACAAAGAACCTTTTTATATTATCTATTGCTAGAAGTACTTGGCATAATTAAAGCACAAAGAATGTAAACTAAAATACCAGGAAACGCAACACTCACAACGCTCAAGATGATATAACCTATTCTTGTTATTGTTGGATCCCAGTTAAAGTACTCAGCAATACCACCAACAACCCCTGCAATAACTCTATCATTTGATTTTGTTAATTTTTTCACCTTAATAACCTCCCTGTTATTACTTTTCTTAATTATAACTAAAATAAAAAACCAAATCTACTAAATGAGATTTGGTTTGAAGTGCCCCAATAAAGTTAGACAAAAATATTAATATGTTAGTTCAAAGTGTGACACCTGTAAGTTTCTCTATATTCTACAGGTGTCATTCCTTTTTTATTTAAAGAAATTCTTTCATTATTATACCAGTTAATATAATCTGCCATTTTTTCTTTTAAATCTGTAATGGAAACGATAGTTTCTCTATTCAAACATTCTCTTTTTAGTAAACTAAAAAAACTTTCAATTGGTGCGTTATCTAAACAATTTCCTTTACGTGACATACTTTGAATGATTCCCATACCACATAGCTTTTTTTGGAAATTTTTGTTCTGGTACATAAACCCTTGGTCCGAATGTAGTATCGAATTGTCATTATAATTTTTTAATCCATTTAGCGTATCGTTGATTAATTTCAAATCTGGATGAACACTAACTTGATAGGACACAATTTCTTTACTACCCTGATCGATAATCGCGGAGATGTATCCCCAGCCCTGTTCAGTTTTAATTTGTGTAACATCGGTATGAAATATCTCTAATGGTTTTGTGGCTTTAAACGTTTGCTTGAGTAAATTACGAGCTACGTGACCGACGGTCCCTTTATATGAATTATATCTGGAATTATGCTTGTTGTACAAAGTTACCTTTAATCCTAATTGCGTCATTAGTGATCTGATAGTTTCTTTACAGTAATTAAACCCATTTTTAAGAGATAAGAACCAAATTCTTCTATAACCGTAGGTTAGCTTACTCTTGTTAAATATTTCACGAATAAAGTGCTTAATATCAGTATATTTATCAAGCTTAGATAGGTGCTTTAAATGATAGTAATAAGTTGACCGTCTTAAATCGCACATGGACAATAAGCTATCTAATGGATAATCATGCCGTAGTTCGTAAACTACTTGGAACTTTTGTTTTCCACTTTTCGAACTACGGCATTGAATTTTTTTAAGATATCACGTTCCATTTTTACTAACTGAAGTTCGTTTTCAAGTTCTTCTATTTTTTTATTTTTATTATTGTCTTTAATTTTATACTTCTTTTTTTTATTTATCATGATGGACTGTCTCTTTTCTAATGCTTTTAAGCCAACTATACCGTGTTTTTGATAAATACTGAACCATCTTTGGAAAGTTGAAGGAGATATTAAAAAATGAGAAGCAATTTTATTAGGTCCTAATCCTGTATTTAATGCATATTTAATGACTTCTAATTTAAATTTAATAGGTTGATGCTGTCGTGATACATGGTGCAACCCAATATACCCATGTTCTTCAACCAAGCAAACCCAATATTTAATATTTTGTGCCGAAACATTAAATATTGGGTTTTGTAACTATAAGATGAACTTAAGTATAAGCTCACCATTTTAGATTTAAAATCTATTTCATATTTTGTCATAAAAAACACCCCAATAAAGTTAGATTTTTAAGTCCAACTTTATTGGGGCACTTCAGTTTCAGACACTTATTTTTTATTACGGCCTTTATAGGCTTTCTTTTTTGCTTTTTGAATAGCTTGGACTTTTTCTTTTTCAAGACGAACTTTTTCTTCACGTTCACGCGTAATTTTGAACGGATTGTTAATCATTAACGTTTGTCCAACTGAAAATGCATTTGTTATAACCCAGTACAATGACAAAGCTGATGGTAAATTGATAGCTGTAACAAGAATCATTACTGGCGTACCATAAACCATGATTGATGACATTGAATTAGCTTCTGGTTGGGCCATAACACCCAATTTAGAAACAAAGTAAGTTAAAATTGCAGCCAAAATAGGTAAGATGAAGTACGGATCTTTATCACCAAGTTGTAACCACAAAAATTCACCTGTTTTTAAAACATTAGTTCTTAAAATAGCCTGATAAAGAGCAAGTAAAATTGGCATTTGCACTAATAATGGTAAACATCCAGCAACTGGATTAATACCTGCTTCTGCATACAATTTTTGTTGTTCTTCACGTAATTTTTGGACAGTTGCAGCATCTTTACCAGAATGCTTAGCTTGAAGTGCCTTCAATTGAGGTTGTACTTCAGCTGTTTTACGCATACTTCTTGTTTGGTAAATCATTAATGGTAACAAAATAACCCTAATAATTATGGTAAAGATGATAATACCAACACCATAGTTTCCACCAAATAATTTTGAAAGGAAAATAATCGCTCTAGAGAAACTAAGGATAATACCACCATCCCAGATTCCTGTACTATTTTCCGTTATTGGCGTTGTACTACATCCTGCTAGGACCAACATCAACCCTAACATACTGAATAGGACTAAAAATCGCTTACTCTTCTTTTTCACAAGAATACCCTCGCTCACTTTATTAGTCTAAAATCTTAGCTATTTTTAAAACATGCATCATTTGTTTTTTTGATTCTTCTTGCGACAACCAAGCAACAGATGGTCTAGCAATAACCAAAAAATCACAATCTTGTTTAAGATCTGGTTTCAATTCTAATAACGATTGACGAATACGACGCTTAACCCAATTACGGGCAACCGCATTCCCAATACGCTTTCCAACTGAAATTCCGACTCTAAAATGAGCTTGTCCCGGTTTTTCCATCATATAAATAACATATTTCCGGTTCGCACAAGATTGACCCTTTTTAAAGACGGTTTGAAACTCTGCTTCCTTTTTAACGCGATATGATTTTCTCATGTAATATCTCCAGTTAATTAGGTTCTGTATCTTTGTAATAAAAAAAACCACTGAAATCAGTGGTCTATGCAGACAATACTTTTCTACCTTTACGGCGTCTACGTGCTAAGACGTTACGGCCGCCTTTTGTACTCATGCGTTTACGGAAACCATGGACACGTTCACGGTGACGTTTTTTAGGTTGGTATGTTCTTTTCATAATTTAGGCACCTCCTTAAATACTTAATGTTTCAACTAATCAGTATCTCAACAAAACAAGACACCAGTGATGTCAATTTCACTTACCGGAATATAATACCATACTTCTTTCTTCTATGAAAGAAAATTATGAGAATTATCTATAAATTAGTTATCCACATTTTCAAAGGATTTATTTTTTTCTTGTGGATGACTTGTGAAACACATCTCACGTTCCACAGTTCGGGTCACAGCCTTTTTCACAATAAACAGCCTGTTAATAAGTTATACACACCCTTAACTATTAATTGTTAACAACTCTTTAAAAAGCTATTAAATCAACGCTTACATTCCTACCTTTTTTGTGGATAACTGGTTGCTATTGGGGCTACTGTTTCTTTTTACCCAACCTTGTGGAAAACTTATTAAACCCCTTGTTATTCTTTTTTGCACAATTTTTTAAACCTGTGGAAAACTCCGCTTTAAAATGCTAAACTAGAGTTACGATTTATTTAGACAAGGAGGCTTTTTTTGTTTACTCTCGAAAATTTATGGACTTCACTGACAGATTATTTCAAAACACAACTCAACCCTGTGAGTTATGAAACTTGGATTTCTTCAGCTGAACCAAAGCAATTTATTAATAACGATCTCATTATTGAACTTCCTTCCCAGTTGCACAAAACTTATTGGATTCAACACTTAGCCCCAAAAGTTGTTGCTTTTCTTTATGAAAAAACTGGTGAAGAAATCAATCCTGTACTACAAATAAAGGGTGAATCAACCACTCGAGCTCAAAATAATATGTCTTTAGCAGATGCCACAAAATCTAATAATGATAATGTCCCTACCTTTATGCGTGATGCCAAATTAAATGACAGATACACCTTCAGTACTTTCGTTACCGGAAAAGGTAATCAAATGGCGCACGCTGCTGCTTTAGTTGTTTCTGAAGAACCCGGTCGCTTATACAATCCGCTATTCTTCTATGGTGGCGTTGGATTAGGTAAGACGCATTTGATGCACGCTATTGGTCACCAGATGCTCTTAAATAATCCTGATGCAAAAGTGAAATATGTGACAAGTGAAGCCTTCACAAACGGTTTTATTAATTCACTACGAAATAATACCCCTGAAGCTTTCCGAAAAGAATATCGCAGTGTTGACCTCCTATTAGTAGATGATATTCAATTTTTTGCTGATAAAGAATCAACTCAGGAAGAATTTTTTCATACGTTTAATTCATTATATGATGATAAAAAGCAAATCGTCTTGTCATCAGATCGCTTACCAAATGAAATTCCTAAATTACAAAAACGGTTGATATCTCGCTTTAAATGGGGTCTTTCAGTTGATATTACGCCCCCTGATTTAGAAACTAGAATTGCTATTCTAAGAAATAAATCTGACGCTGAAAATCTTGAGATTCCCGATGATACCTTAAGTTATATTGCCGGACAAATTGATTCAAATATTCGTGAACTTGAAGGGGCTTTAGTTAGAGTTCAAGCTTATGCAACATTATCCAACTCAGAAATAACCACGAGTTTAGCGGCTGATGCCTTAAAAAACTTGAATTTAAACAACAAAGCAAATGAAGTTTCAATTGCTATCGTCCAAGATCGCGTTGCTAAATTTTTCCATGTAACTGTGGGCGATTTAAAGGGCAAGAAACGTGTTAAAGCCATCGTTATGCCACGTCAAATTGCGATGTACTTGAGTCGTGAATTAACTGATAATTCTTTACCTAAAATTGGTTCTGAATTTGGTGGTAAAGATCATACGACCGTTATTCATGCGCATGAAAAAATTGCCGGATTATTGGAAACTGATGACAAACTTCAGCGCCAAATTGCAGACCTTAAGAGCGAACTCAACCAATAATTTATGTGGATATTTGTGGATAAAAGAGCTACTTTACTCACAAGTTATACACATGTGGATGCTTTTATTCATAAGGCTCAACGTATTTCTTAACATGATTAACAGGCCCTACTACTGCTTCTACTCTTTTATTACTTAATTAATAACTAAACTCACCGGAGGTTTTACTATGGAATTTACAATTAATCGTTCAGCATTTATCAAACAATTAACAGATGTTCAGAGAGCCATTTCGTCAAAAACAACGATTCCTATATTAACGGGTATCAAAGTAGTTTTAACTGCTTCAGGTTTACTTTTAACAGGTAGTGATGCAGATGTTTCTATTGAAACATTTTTATCTGTTGAAGATGACGCAAATAATTTAACAATCGAATCAACTGGTGAAATCGTGCTTCCTGCTCGCTTTTTCAGTGAAATTGTTAAGAAGTTACCTCAAGATACATTTTCATTAACCGTAACTGATGGTTATCAAACAGAAATAACTTCAGGATCAGCATCATTTAATATCAATGGCTTGGATGCAAACAATTATCCTCATTTACCAGAAATTGATACTGCTGATAACCTAGTATTTTCAGGTTCAATCTTGAAACAAATTATTAGTCAAACCGTTATTGCGGTTTCTAATCAAGAAAGTCGCCCTATTTTGACTGGTGTCCATTTTGTCATTGAGAATGGTGAATTTTTAGCAGTTGCAACAGATAGTCATCGTCTAAGCCAACGTAAAATTACATTGGCAGGTGCTAATGCTGCTAAGTACGATATCATTATTCCTGGTAAAGCCTTAGTTGAATTATCACGAATGATTGATGATTCAAATCCAGATATTGAAATGCGTATCTCAGAAAACCAAGTTTTATTTATTATTGGTAATACCTCATTCTATTCACGTCTGTTGGAAGGTAATTATCCTGACACAAGCCGCTTAATTCCCAATGAATCAGCAACAGATATTGACTTTAACGCACCAAAATTATTGTCAGCAATTGAACGTGCTTCATTGTTATCACATGAAAGCCGTAATAACGTTGTTAAGCTCGCCATTAATGCTGCTGAACAAAAAGTTGTTATTTATAGTAATTCACCTGATGTTGGTAACGTTGAAGAAGCTTTAGAATTCAGTAACTTATCAGGTAATGATCTTGAAATTTCATTTAATCCCGATTATATGAAAGATGCTTTACGGTCATTTGGTCAGACTGAAATCAAAGTTGCTTTTACGCAACCATTAAGACCCTTTACTTTAGTACCAACTGAAGATACAACTCAATTTATTCAATTAATTACACCCGTTCGAACATTCTAATTATGCGTTAGATTGTTATCATTCATGAAAATGGAGTGAAAATCAGTTTTAATTAACTGTTTTCACTCTCTTTTTTTAGGCAAATTTAGCTTAAAATTTAAATAATGTGGTAAATGTAATTTTTGAGTTTGGTTTAACCCTCAAAAAAGGGATGATAGTTGATTTTAGGCAATTAATTAAAAATATAGCCTTTTTAGTATGTTGAGAGTAAAAGGACTAAATAAAAATTAAATCGCTTAAATCGCCTTATAATGAGATGTGAAATTGTAATTTAGTCACAAAAAAGGTATAATGAAAAAGGAAGAAAATGGAGGTTGACGACGATTTGAAATCAGATATTTATTTAGAAACACCTTATATGATGTTGCAACAAGTCTTGAAATCAGAAACAATTATTAATTCTGGTGGCGAAGCAAAATGGTTTTTACGTGAGAACGAAGTACTCGTGAATGGTGAATTGGAAGACCGACGCGGTCGTAAATTATATCCTGGCGATGTTATTGAAGTCTCAGGTATTGCAATTATTACAATGCATTCAATGGACGAAAAGTAGGCTTATCAATGTATTTAGAAAATCTAACCTTGAGGGATTATCGCAACTATGAAGATTTAAACGTCTCATTTTCACCAGCAATCAATATTTTACTTGGTGAGAATGCTCAAGGTAAAACTAATTTACTGGAAGCCATCTATGTGCTATCAATGACTCGAAGTCATCGAACGAATAATGATAAAGAGTTAATTAAATGGGATAAGACGGCGGCGATAATTCAAGGTCGAGTCAGTAAACAAGTCGGTTCAATACCACTTGAGATACAAATCAATTCCAAAGGCAAGAAAGCTAAAGTTAATCATTTGGAGCAAGCGAAATTATCACAATACATTGGTCAGTTCAATGTGATTTTGTTTGCACCAGAGGATTTAGCCCTCGTAAAGGGAGCTCCAGCTGTAAGAAGACGATTTATTGACATGGAATTTGGTCAGATTAATGCCCGATACTTATATAATTTGGGTCAATATCGAACTATTTTGAAACAACGTAATCAATATTTAAAACAACTACAACACAAAAAAGACCAAGATTTGGTCTTTTTAGATGTCTTATCTGATCAATTAGCTGCTTTTGGTGCTGAGATTGTGCATCAACGATTAATATTTCTTAAACAACTCGAGTTTTGGGCTAATCAATTACAAGAAGAAATTACGCAGTCAGCCGAAACAGTGACATTTGAGTATGCGACTCATTTGGAAAATGCTGCAGAACAAACAGTTGAACAACTATATGAACAATTACAAAACAATCTAAAAAAAGCAACTAAAAAAGAAATATTCCAAGGGACAACCCTAGCTGGACCACATCGTGATGATGTGCGTTTTTTAATTAACGGCAAAAATGTCCAGACATATGGTTCTCAAGGACAACAAAGAACCACTGCATTATCAGTTAAATTAGCTGAAATTGAGTTAATGAAAGAAGAGACTGGTGAATATCCGGTCCTTCTTTTAGATGATGTTCTTTCTGAATTAGATGATATGCGTCAAACGCACCTTTTGAAGACGATTCAAAACAAGGTTCAAACATTTTTAACAACACCAAACCTAAGTGGGATTGCTAGAACGTTAATTAACGAACCGAAGATTTTTCATATTAATCAAGGTAACTTACTCGAAGAGGAGGAACACACAGTTGACTGACCAAGAAAAACAAGCTGAAATAGCAGAAGAATTACATGAAGAAAAAGCAAAAGAATACGATGCAAGTCAAATTCAAGTTTTAGAAGGACTTGAAGCTGTTAGGAAACGTCCGGGTATGTATATCGGAACAACAGCTTCACAAGGTCTTCATCATTTAGTTTGGGAAATTATTGATAATGGTATTGATGAAGCTTTGGCCGGATTTGCTGATGAAATTAATGTTGTTGTTGAAAAGGATAACAGTATTACGGTTCGTGATAATGGTCGTGGTATCCCTGTTGATACGCAAGCCAAAACAGGTCGTCCAGCACTTGAAACGGTCTTCACCATTTTGCATGCTGGTGGTAAGTTTGGTGGCGGTGGATACAAAGTTTCTGGTGGACTTCATGGTGTTGGTGCCTCAGTTGTTAATGCGTTATCAACCGAGTTAGATGTCCGAGTTATCCGTGAAGGTAAAATCTATGGTATGGACTTTGCTCGTGGTAAAGTAACAACAGAAATGGCTGTTGTTGGTGAAGCACCTGAAAATGAACATGCAACAATTGTTCATTTTGTGCCAGATCCTGATATTTTTACAGAAACAACGGTCTATGATATTAAAATATTAACAACACGTATTCGCGAATTAGCATTCTTGAACAAGGGACTTAAAATTACGATTGATGATAAACGTGATGGTGGGCCCGGATTACAAGAATTCCATTATGCTGGTGGTATTAAGCATTATGTTGAATATTTAAATAAAAATAAAGATGTTATTTTTCCAGAACCTATCTATGTTGAGGGCGAACAAAAAGGAATTATTGTTGAAGTTGCCCTTCAATATACGGACGATTATCACAGTAATTTATTGACTTTCACAAATAATATTCATACCTACGAAGGTGGGACGCATGAGTCTGGGTTTAAGACAGCCTTAACCCGGGTTATAAATGATTATGCCCGCAAAAATAACCTGATGAAAGAAAATGATACCAACCTTTCTGGTGAAGATGTTCGTGAAGGATTAACTGCGGTTGTCAGCATTAAACATCCAGATCCTCAATTTGAAGGCCAAACAAAAACAAAATTAGGAAACTCTGATGCACGAACAGTAACTGATCGAACATTCTCTGAACATTTCACTAAGTTCTTGATGGAAAATCCTAAAGAAGCTAAAATTATTGTAGAAAAAGGGATGTTAGCTGCTAGAGCACGAGTTGCTGCTAAACATGCTCGAGAAGTAACGCGTAAAAAGAGTGGCCTTGAAATCAGTAATTTACCTGGTAAATTGGCTGATAATACAAGTAAAGATCCTGCAATTAGTGAACTATTTATTGTCGAAGGTGATTCAGCTGGTGGTTCAGCTAAACAAGGTCGCTCACGTTTAACGCAAGCTATTTTGCCTATTCGTGGTAAAATTTTGAATGTTGAAAAAGCCAGTTTAGATAAGATTTTAGCTAATGAAGAAATTCGCTCATTATTTACAGCTATGGGTACTGGATTTGGTGGCGAATTTGATGTTGAAAAAGCTAATTATCATAAATTAATCATTATGACTGATGCCGATGTTGATGGTGCGCATATTAGAACATTATTGTTAACGCTATTTTACCGTTATATGCGTCCACTCGTTGAAGCTGGATTCGTCTATATTGCGCAACCACCTTTATACCAAATTCGACAAGGTAAAATGATTCGTTATGTTGATACTGAAGAAGAATTAGAAGAAATTCAAGGTCAGTTGACGCCGACACCAAAACCTGTTATTCAACGATACAAAGGGCTTGGGGAAATGGATGCTTCTCAATTATGGGAAACAACTATGGATCCAGATGCGCGTCGTCTATTACGAGTTAATGTTGATGATGCTATTGAAGCTAATGATGTCTTTAACATGTTGATGGGTGATCGTGTAGAGCCTAGACGTGAATTTATTGAAGAAAATGCCACTTACGTAGAAAACTTAGATATTTAAAAATTTGGTCGTAAAGGAGGTTGGTTATTTTGGCAGAAGAACTACCAGCATCAAGCCGGATAAAAGATGTTAATCTTTCCGGAGAAATGAAAAAATCATTCTTGGATTACGCAATGAGTGTTATCGTTGCTCGTGCGCTTCCAGATGTTCGAGATGGGTTAAAACCTGTTCATCGTCGTATTTTGTATGGGATGAGTGAATTGGGAATTACACCTGATAAACCATATAAGAAGTCAGCTAGAATTGTTGGGGATGTTATGGGTAAGTATCATCCTCATGGTGATTCATCGATTTATGAAGCCATGGTACGTATGGCTCAAGATTTTAGTTACCGTTACATGTTAGTTGATGGACATGGTAACTTTGGTTCTGTCGATGGTGATGGCGCTGCTGCTATGCGTTATACCGAAGCTAGAATGAGTAAGATTGCTGTTGAAATGATGCGTGATATCAATAAAGATACGATTGATTTCATGGATAATTATGATGGTAGTGAACATGAACCAGTTGTTTTACCTGCGCGTTTCCCTAACTTATTAGTTAATGGTGCAACAGGTATTGCTGTTGGTATGACAACGAATATCCCACCTCATAATTTGGCAGAGGTTATTTCAGGATTACATATTTTAATGGATAATCCTGATGCAACTGTGGCTGATTTGATGGAAGCTATTCCTGGACCTGATTTTCCAACGGGAGCTACCGTTTTAGGTAAATCAGGCATTCGTAAAGCTTATGAAACAGGTAAAGGGACAATTACAATTCGTTCAAGAGTTGTAATTGAAGAACAAAAAAACGGTAAAGAACGTATTATCGTTGATGAATTGCCTTACATGGTCAATAAAGCGCGTTTAATTGAACGTATTGCCGACTTGGCTCGTGATAAAAAAATTGAAGGTATTACTGATATTAATGATGAGTCTGATCGCGAAGGAATGCGAATCGTAATTGATATTCGTCGTGATATGAGTGCTTCAGTTGTGTTAAATAATCTTTATAAATTAACGTTATTACAAACCTCATTTAGCTTTAACATGCTAGCCATTGTGAACGGTATTCCTAAAGTCTTAAGTTTAAAGGAAATGCTTGTTTATTATCTTGAACATCAAGAAAAAGTAATTCGTCGTCGTACGCAATTTGAATTGAAAAAGGCGCGTGCTCGTGCACATATTCTTGAAGGATTAAGAATTGCACTTGATCATATTGATGAAATTATCCGAATTATCCGTAGTTCAAATACGGGTGAACTCGCTAAAAATCAATTGATGAGTAATTATGGTTTATCAGATAAACAAGCCCAAGCTATCTTAGATATGCGTTTGGTTCGTTTAACTGGTTTGGAACGTGAAAAAATTGAGGATGAATATCAAAATTTGATGGCATCAATTGCTGATTTTGAAGATATTTTAGCGCATGATTCACGGATTCATGAGATTATTTATCAAGAATTGTTAGACTTACAATCAAAATTTGGTGACGAACGTCGTACTGAATTGTTAATTGGTGAAGTCTTGAATCTTGAAGATGAAGATTTGATTGAAGAGGAAGAAGTGATGATTACCTTAACGCATAATGGGTATGTCAAACGACTTCCAACCGATGAATTCAAAGCGCAAAACCGTGGTGGACGTGGTGTCCAAGGGATGGGTGTTCATGATGATGACTTTATTGAGCATCTTGTGTCAACATCAACGCATGACACCTTACTCTTCTTCACGAATGCTGGAAAAGTCTACCGTATGAAGGGATATGAAATTCCTGAATACGGTCGTACAGCCAAAGGAATTCCAGTTATTAATCTTTTAGGCGTTAATTCTGGCGAAAAAATTCAAGCTGTTATCAATGTAAGTAAGCAAGAAAATGATGAACGTTATCTTTTCTTCACGACGCTTAACGGAACAGTTAAGAGAACGCCAGTTTCAGAATTTTCTAACATCCGAAATAATGGATTAAAAGCCATTAAATTGCATGATGAAGATGAATTAATTAACGTTGCGATTACAGATGGAACTCAGAATATGATTATTGGCACACATCTCGGTTATGCTGTTTCATTTGCTGAGAATGATGTTCGTTCAATGGGACGTTCTGCTTCTGGTGTTCGCGGTATTCGTTTAAGAGAAGATGATTATGTTGTTGGGGCTGATTTATTAGCTGCTGATAGTCACGTATTCATCATTTCTGAAAAAGGATATGGGAAACAAACACCTGCTTCTGCTTATGCGATTAAAGGTCGTGGTGGAAAAGGGATTAAGACAGCCAATATTTCTGAAAAGAATGGACCAATTGCTGGTTTAGCAACTGTTCAAGGTGACGAAGATATCATGTTAATTACGGATCAAGGTGTGATGATTCGATTTAACGTGAAGAACGTATCGAAAACAGGTCGTGCGACTTTAGGTGTTCATTTAATTCGAATTGATGAAAATGCTAAAGTTGCAACAATGGCTAAGGTTGAAGCTGCTCCTGAAGAAACAACAGTTGATTTAGATGAAGTTGTATCTGACATTGAAACTGAAATAACGGATCCAGAATAAAATAAATTTAAAAAATTAAATAAAATCCTAATTAACGACGTACTTAATAAGTGTGTAGTTAATTAGGATTTTCTTGCTTTAAGCGAATGTCAGTGATATACTTTTAGTTCGTAAGTGTCTATAGCATTAAATAGATAACTTCCCTTGTTCTTGCCATGAGGTAAGGACCTAAAGTCCATAAGGAGGTGTAAACAGTCATGAGTAAATATGAAATTACTTATATCATCCGTACCGATCTTGATGAAGCAGCTAAAGCAGCTTTGATCGAACGTTTCGATGGTATTTTAACAAGTAATGGTGCAGAAATCGTTACTTCAAAAGACTGGTCAAAACGTCGTCTTGCATACGAAATCAGCGGTTATAATGAAGGTATCTACCATATCATTAATGCTACAGCCGATGACGATATCGCAATTAACGAATTTGATCGTCTTTCAAAGATCAACGAAGGAATTTTGCGTCATATGATCATTAACAGAGATGAAAAATAATTCATTTTAATAAAATAACGGAGAGGAGCAACACATTATGATTAATAGAACAGTACTTGTCGGACGTTTAACAAGAGACCCTGATTTACGCTACACAGCTAGTGGTGCTGCAGTTGCAACTTTTACAGTTGCAGTTAATCGACAATTTACGAACGCTTCTGGCGAACGTGAAGCCGATTTTATTAACTGTGTTATCTGGCGAAAAGCAGCTGAAAACTTTGCTAATTTCACGCATAAAGGTTCTTTAATTGGTGTCGATGGCCGAATTCAAACGCGTTCATACGATAACCAACAAGGAACCCGCGTTTATGTTACTGAAGTTGTCGTTGAAAACTTTTCGTTGCTTGAATCAAAATCTCAGTCAAGCCACCAACAAGATAACGCTAATAATCAAAGCAGCGCTCCTCAATCAACTTCATCATCAGTAAATAACAATGCTAATCCGTTTGGTGGCGCAAGTTCGAATAATAATTCAAACAAAACGCAAACTAACGATTCAGCAACTGTTGATCCATTTGCAAATAATGGCCAACAAATTGATATTTCTGATGACGATCTACCATTCTAATTAGAGGAGGAAACTCACATGGCACAACAACAACAACGTAGAGGTGGTGGCGGTGGCGCACGTCGTCGTCGTAAAGTCGACTTCATCGCAGCTAACCACATCGAATATATCGATTACAAAGATACAGACTTGTTAAAACGTTTCATTTCAGAACGTGGTAAGATTTTACCTCGTCGTGTTACGGGAACAAGCGCTAAAAACCAACGCAGTTTAACAATTGCAATTAAACGCTCACGTATTATGGGCTTATTACCATTCGTTTCAGAAGAATAGTAATGATTAAAGAAGACTATGTAAATAGTCTTCTTTTTTTTGTCCATGGGAAGATTTGTGCAGGTAAATGTTGAATGTGATAAAATAGATAACATCTAGAATTCAAAGATGAGGAGATACTATGAAAAAGTTCCTTTCGAACGAGAAACTTCCCGGTTTTTTGAAGAATGAACGCTTAAGATGGATTGCGATTTTTATCATAATCATGTCTTTATTTAGTGTTGTTCTATCTTTTACGGTTAATTTATTTTTAGGACTTATATTATTAATTATTGCATTGGGTGCTATTAGTGCAAGCATTTATATCATGTCTCAAATTACCGCAAATACGAATGAATATATATCAGAATTATCATATCGAATTAAACGTGGTGAGCAAGAAGCGCTTATTAAGATGCCAATTGGTATCTTAATTTTCAATGAAAAGAATGAAATTGAGTGGGTTAACCCTTATTTACAACCTTATTTTGAAAAAAATGATGTATTAGGTAAAAAAATTGAGGCTGTTGATGGCGATTTAGCTTCAATTATCACGGATAATATTGAAAATAAAGCTGCGGTTACAGTTACGTGGCACGAAAAAGATTTTGAAATGATTATTCAAAATGATATCCATGTCGCTTATTTGATGGATGTTACACGTTACTCAGCAATCGAAAAAGAATTTGAAGCTGAACGCGTTGTTATTGGACAGGTCTTTTTAGATAATTATGATGAAGTGACTCAATCTATGTCGGATAAAAATGTGTCTAACTTGAGTAATTTCGTCACAAATGAGTTATCAAATTGGGCACGTCGTTATGGAATGTACTTAAAAAGAACAGATACGGATCGTTTCTTTATTTTGGTTCATGCGCATTCTTTACAACAAATTGAAGAAGAAAATTTTAAAATTTTAGATCGAATTCGTGAACGGACATCAAAACAAAATTTCCCGCTTACTTTGAGTATGGGAATTGCGTATGGTGATGGTGATTTGAATTCACTTGCAACATTAGCCCAAAGTAATTTAGATTTAGCTTTAGGCCGAGGTGGCGATCAAGTGGTTGTTAAATCGCCTGAGGAACAAGCAAGATTCTATGGTGGTAAAACTAACCCAATGGAAAAGCGGACTCGAGTTCGTGCTAGAATGATTTCTCAGGCTTTACAAGAAATCATGAAACCATTGGACCAAGTTTTCGTTATGGGACACCAGAGCCCTGATATGGACTCTGTAGGTGCTTGTTTGGGTATCAGACGAATTGCCCTGATGAATAATATGAAATGTTGGATTGTCCTTGACCAAACAGCTGTCCATTCCGATGTACAACGGTTAATGGAAGAATTGGAACAATATCCTGATATTAAATATAATGTTATTACACCTGAAGAGGCATTAGAAAAAGCAACAGAGCAAAGTTTATTAGTGATGGTGGATCATTCGAAACCATCTATTTCTGGAAGCCCTGAATTATATGAAAAACTTAAAAATCGATTAATGGTTATTGATCATCATCGTCGTGGTGAGGAATTTCCTGAAAACCCAATGTTGGTTTACATTGAACCTTATGCCTCATCAACTTGTGAATTGATTACTGAAATGTTTGAATATCAATCAAAAGATAGTGAACCCATTAATAAAATTGAAGCAACTGCAATGCTAACTGGAATTATCATTGATACGAAGTCATTCTCGTTGAGAACAGGGACGCGAACATTCGATGCAGCCAGTTATTTAAGATCGGTTGGGGCTGATTCAACAATGGTTCAAGATTTTATGAAAGAAAATGTCGATAGCTACTTGAAACGGAATCATTTAATTGATAAAGTGGAGTTCATTAATAGTGATTTGGCATTATGTGTGGGTGAAGATAATACTGTATATGATCCAGTTACGGCAGCACAAGCGGCAGATTCGCTATTATCTGTTTCTGGTGTTTCAGCATCGTTTGTTGTAACGAAACGACCAGATAATCGTGTTAGCATTTCAGCTAGGAGCACTGGCGACACAAATGTCCAAGTCATTATGGAACAATTGGGTGGCGGTGGTCATTTATCCAATGCCGCAACCCAATTGACTGGTGTGAGTGTGAGTGAAGCTGCAGAACAATTAGTTAGTATTTTAATGTCAAAAAAAGATGAAACTAAGGAGTGATTAGCCATGAAAGTTATATTTTTAGAAGATGTTCGTGGAAAAGGTAAACGTGGAGAAATTAAGGAAGTTCCAAGCGGTTATGCACAAAACTTTTTAATTAAAAATGGTAAAGCAAAAATTGCTACAAATTCAGCAATGAGTTCTTTAAAAGGACAACAAAAAGCTGAAGAAAAGAAAGCTGAAGAAGTTTTAAAAGAAGCTAAAGATGAAAAAGCCGTTTTAGAAGATGACAAAACAGTTGTTGAATTAACAGCTAAGGCTGGCGAAGATGGGCGTTTATTTGGGTCAATACCTAGTAAGCAAATTGTTCAAGCTATGGAAAAACAATATGGTATTAAGATTGATAAACGTAAAGTTGAATTACCAGAACCCATTCGTGCTTTGGGATTCACCAATGTTCCTGTTAAATTACATGTCGATGTGACAGCAATGATTCGCGTGCATGTCTCGGCCAATAACTAAAGTAGTATTTATTTGAAAAACTGGGCAAAAGTTGATTTTGCGCCAGTTTTTTTCTTGATTGGGGAAGTAAGGAGAACACAATATAATGAATAATGAACTATTAACAGACCAAACACCGCCACAGAATATTGAAGCAGAACAAGCTGTTTTGGGTGCCATTTTTTTAAAGGGTGATGCACTTGTTGAGGCTATGGAATATTTAGAACCAGAAGACTTTTATCAACGTCGGCATCAATTAATATTTGCTGCTATGGTGGATTTAAA
The DNA here is from genome assembly GCF_054941065.1 of Dellaglioa sp. BT-FLS60. Lineage (NCBI taxonomy): Bacteria > Bacillati > Bacillota > Bacilli > Lactobacillales > Lactobacillaceae > Dellaglioa > Dellaglioa sp. BT-FLS60. Next base: position 102,539 of record NZ_JBSOLI010000035.1, on the reverse strand, counting down.
TGATAGAGATGAAGCAATTGATATTGTGACAATCCAAGATAATTTAACGTCTAAAAATCAGATGGATGACGTTGGTGGTGTTAGCTATATTGTTGAATTAGCAGGCTCAGTACCAACTGCTGCTAATGTTCAATATTATGCTAAGATTGTTGAAGAAAAATCAATGATTCGCCGTTTAATTGCAACGGCAACAACGATTGCGACAAATGGGTTATCGCAAGACGATGATGTCGCAACACTTTTAGATAATGCTGAACGTGAAATTATGAGCGTTTCTGAAAAAAGAAATCGTAGTGGGTTTCAAGCTATTGCTGACGTGTTAAAAAGTACCTTTACAAATATTGAAAAGCTAGCTAAAGAAGGCGACACAATTACTGGATTATCGACGGGTTATCCAGAGTTGGATAAAATGACTGCCGGATTGCATGCAGATGAATTGATTATTTTGGCTGCTCGTCCAGCCGTTGGTAAAACAGCTTTTGCTTTGAATATAGCACAAAATGTGGCGACAAAAACGGGTGAAACGGTGGCTATATTTAGTTTGGAAATGTCAGCGGAATCGTTAGTTAGTCGGATGTTATGTGCTGAAGGTAGTATTAATGCTAATCATTTAAGAACGGGGCAATTAGATGAATCGGAATGGTCCAATTTGATTGTGGCAATGAATTCGTTATCGAAGGCAAATATTTTTATTGATGATACAGCTGGTTCAAAGATGGCTGAAATTCGGGCAAAATGTCGTCGATTAGCCAAAGAAAAAGACGGATTAGGGCTAATTGTTGTTGATTATTTACAATTAATTGAAGGTTCAGGTCGTGAAAGTCGCCAACAAGAAGTCTCAGAAATTTCGCGTCAAATGAAAAAATTGGCGAAAGAACTAAGCGTTCCCGTCATTGCCTTATCTCAATTATCTCGTGGTGTTGAACAACGTCAAGATAAACGACCAGTGTTGTCAGATATTCGTGAATCTGGTTCTATTGAACAAGATGCTGATATCGTTGCGTTTTTGTATCGTGATGATTATTATGAACGCGAAACGGACGAAGATGAAGACGGAAATATGCCAGACCCAAGGGATGAAGATGATCAAAATGTTGGAGAAGTTGAGGTTATTATTGAAAAAAACCGTGGTGGTGAACGTGGTACGGTTAAATTATTGTTTGTTAAATCATATAATAAATTTTCATCGCTCTCTTATATAGCGGAAGCTTAAAAAATAGTCCTTTAAGGGCTATTTTTTTTGCATAATAAGATGAAACGTTCGTTATATAGCTGATAAATGTTTTATTGAAAATACAATGTTCGTATTTTAGTTGTGTTTTGTTCTCTTTATTGCTACAATATTCTAGGATTGTATTTATGAAATATCAAATATAAATTATGAGGTGGATGAAAATATGTCATCAGTAGTCGTAGTAGGTAGCCAATGGGGCGATGAAGGTAAAGGTAAAATTACAGATTTCTTAAGTCAAAATGCCGATGTTATTGCACGGTATCAAGGTGGCGATAACGCTGGACACACAATTGTATTTGAAGGTAATACTTATAAATTACATTTGATTCCATCAGGTATTTTTTTTGAAGATAAATTGAGTGTCATTGGTAATGGGGTTGTTGTAAATCCTAAGGCCTTGTGTGAAGAACTCGATTATCTGCAAGCACTCGGTATTAAAGGAGATAATTTACGGATTTCTGATCGCGCACATGTCATTCTTCCTTACCATATTCTCCTTGATGGCTTACAAGAAGCTGCTAAGAAGGATGATAAAATTGGGACAACGAATAAAGGTATCGGACCAGCTTATATGGATAAAGCGGCCAGAATCGGTATCAGAATTGCTGATTTAATGGAAAAAGAAATTTTCTCAGCAAAATTAAAAACTAACTTAGAACAAAAAAATCGCGAATTCACAAAATTATATGATCACGAACCACTTGAATTTGATGCTATTTTTGAAGAATATTATGCTTATGGGCAACGTCTTAAAAAATATGTAAGAGATACGTCAGTAATTATTAATGATGCCCTTGATGATGGTAAAAAAGTCTTATTTGAAGGTGCTCAAGGCGTGATGTTAGATATTGATCACGGGACATATCCATTCGTAACATCTTCTAATCCAATAGCTGGTGGTGTAACAACTGGTGCGGGTGTTGGACCTGCTCAAATTAATACAGTTGTGGGTGTCTGCAAAGCCTATACATCACGTGTCGGTGATGGTCCTTTTCCAACTGAATTACTTGATGAAACAGGTGATTTTATCCGTGAAGTTGGCCATGAATATGGTGTGACAACGAAACGTCCACGTCGTATTGGTTGGTTTGATAGTGTTGTCATGAACCATTCTAAACGTGTCTCAGGATTGACTAATCTTTGTTTAAACAGTATTGATGTCTTAACTGGATTAAAAGAACTTAAAATTTGTACAGCCTATGAATTAAATGGTGAAATTATTCATCGTTATCCAGCTAGTTTTAAAGAATTATCTCAATGCAAGCCAGTTTATGAAACGTTACCTGGTTGGACTGAAGATATTACACAAATGAAAACTCTTGCTGAATTACCTGAAAATGCGAGAAATTATGTGAAACGTATTGAAGAAATCGTTGATGTTAAAATTTCGACATTCTCAGTTGGTCCAGATCGTGATCAAACGAATGTTTTAGACGACGTTTGGGCATAAAAATGTTGTAAGCAAGTCTTAACAAATAGTCAAAAAATGAATAATAATACAACAAAGAAGGCGCAAATTTATTTTGCGCCTTCTTTGTTGTATTATTGGTTTGTTGATGTAAAAATAAATTTAAAGGGAGTATTAGACGTGGAGTCTTTTAGTATAATAATACTTATTATCGCATACATGATAGTTATTGGTAATCGACAGCGGTTAAAAAATCATCAATTAACATATCTGCCTATAATAATCGATGTGTTAATTATATTAGCAATGATTGTCATGATATTAGTTGGTTATAAATCATTCAATACAGAGGCGCTACATGTCATTGAAGTCGCGTTATTATCGCTAATATACGAATTATCGCGTCTCTTTTTGCTGCGAAAATAGGAATAAGAACAACAGCAAAAATTATGATTTAATAGCAAATTATTTTAATCTAACTGGCGTAAGTACTATTTAACTTTATTAATGATTAGCGCGTTAGTCGGAATTATTTTATATCAATTACTTAGTAACTTATTCAAAAAATAATCGGACATCAGAGGCAGGAGTGATATAATTGGGAAAGCGCTTTATAAAATGCTGGAGGGGTAAGTTAATGAGAGACTTAAATGCAGAAGAGATTGAAAGATTAAGTAAGAAAAGTATTGTTGATAAGATTGCGGATGGCGATTGGTATCAGTATGCTAAAGAAGAGATGGCTCAAAAAGTTGTTAAATCAAGTGCACAAATGATTTATAAAATAAATGAGGTTGCTTCACGCGATACGGATGAAGCAGAAAAAATGCTTAAAGAATTTGTACCTGGAATGGCTGAATCTGCTGAAATTTATTTTCCAATATCAACTATTGAATGGCCAGGAAAATTAAAAATAGGGACAGGGAGTTTTATTAATGCAAATCTGCAAATTTTAAGTGCGGGTCAAATTACAATTGGAGACCATTGTTTCATTGGGCCTAATTGTCAGTTGTATACACCTAACCACCATCCAATGAATAAAGAATTGCGTCGTGAAGGCTGGCAGTATGATGGTCCAATTACAATTGGGGATGATTGTTGGTTTGGTGGATCGGTTATTATTTTACCTGGTGTTACAGTTGGAAGTAATGTTGTCGTGGGTGCTGGAAGTGTTGTGACAAAAGATGTACCAGATAATGTTTTAATTGCGGGAAATCCAGCACGAATGATTAAAAAAATTGGCTAGATAGATAAAATTTAAATTGCTAAACAATTATTATAGTATGGTGACCATTCAGATATCGATTGAATGGTTTTTTTGTTTCACGTGAAACATTTTTATAAAAAAGGGTATAAAAAAAGCACCTAGCCGCAGCTAGATGCTTCAACACATCTTGCGATATGTTGGGTTTGGCACCCATGGGTGGTTAGGGGCTCGAACCCTAGACCCACGGATTAAGAGTCCGTTGCTCTACCAACTGAGCTAACCACCCAAACCATTAATAATAATTCATCAACGTTAAATATGGTATCATATGTTCAAGTAAAAGACAATAACTTTTCAAAAAAGGTTTCTGATGAATTGTTCCTATGTTTGGCAATGTTGGTTGAATAGGCTATAATAATGAGGGTTAAGAAGTTGCACAGAGACTTAATTCTGTAACTTCCTACAAGGAGGATCTTATATGAAGAAAATATTAGTTGTCGACGATGAAAAACCAATTTCTGATATCGTTAAATTTAATTTAACTAAAGAAGGATACGACGTTTATACTGCCTATGACGGTGAAGAAGCGTTAGAACAAGTTAAAGAAGTCGAACCAGATTTGATTTTATTAGATTTAATGTTACCCAAAGTAGATGGTTTGGAAGTTGCTCGTCAAGTGAGAAAAACGTATGATATGCCGATTATTATGGTTACAGCAAAAGATGGGGAAATTGATAAAGTGTTGGGCTTAGAATTAGGTGCCGATGATTATGTCACTAAACCATTCTCTAATCGTGAATTGGTAGCCAGAGTTAAAGCTAATTTAAGAAGACAAAAAACAATTGAGAGTGTTCAAGTTGAAGAACAACCTCAAAATAGTGAAATACAAGTCGGTCAATTAACAATCCACCCAGAAGCTTATATGGTGTCAAAACATGATGAAAAGATTGAATTAACACATCGTGAGTTTGAATTGCTTCATTACTTAGCGCAACATTTGGGTCAAGTGATGACAAGGGAACATTTATTACAAACAGTTTGGGGTTACGATTATTTTGGTGACGTCAGAACGGTTGATGTTACGATGCGTCGTTTAAGAGAAAAAGTTGAAGATAATCCAAGTCATCCCGAATGGTTAGTAACACGTCGTGGTGTTGGTTATTATATGAAAAATCCAGATTCAGAATAGAGTGGGAGAATAACGATGAAAATGAATCAAAAAATTCGTTTTTTTAAATCTATTCAATTTAAAATAGCCCTCATTTTTGCGTTATTACTTTTAATAACGTTAGAAATTGTCGGGGCTTATTTTGTTAGGCAATTAGAGCAACAGAATTTAAATGCATTTAAGCAACAAGTTCAATTGCCCACATATATTACAAATTCGATTACGAAAGATTTAACGAAAACAAATACTGCAACCGGTAGTAAAGATATCAAAAAGATATTGGAAGATGTCAGTAATTCAAGTATCACAGAAATCCGAGTAATTGATAGTAAAGGTACAATTCGTGGGAGTAGTGATTTTAATAATCAGGCTGTTGTTGGTCAAAAAACGACGGATGCAACCATTAAGCAAGTGTTATATACGCCTAAGACGTTTGAAAAGAATATTTATGATGGCTCTAACGATAAACGTTATTATGTGTCGATTGTACCGTTAGTTAGTACCGTTGGTAATACAACGACTACGGTGGGTGTCACATATGTTAAAGCTAATCTTGAGAGTTTATATTCAAATATCAATGATATCACCGTTATCTTTGTATCGGCGTCTGTTTTTGCGGCAATATTGGTTCTTTTAATAACAATAGTTATTTCCCGGGCAATAACACGACCTATCGAAGAGATGAAGAAGCAAACAATTCGGATTTCTCGTGGTGATTATTCGGGTAAAGTCCATGTGTATTCTAATGATGAATTGGGCCAATTAGCTGACGCAGTTAATAACTTGTCAGTTCGTGTTGAAGAGGCACAAGAATCATCTGAGGCTGAACGACGTCGATTAGATAGTGTTTTATCACACATGACAGATGGGGTGATTGCGACTGATCGTCGTGGAAATGTCATCATTATGAATGAAGCTGCTACTAATTTATTAAGTAGAGATGAAGATAAATCAATTGGCCAATCTATTCTGGACGTCCTCGATTTACGTAAGCAGTATACGTTACGTGATTTATTGGAAAACCAAGATGAAATTATGATTGATTTATCTGACGTTGAACATGAGCAAATATTAAATGCTTACTTCTCATTAATTCAGAGAGAGTCTGGCTTTATTAGTGGACTCGTCTGTGTCTTACATGATGTTACAGAACAACAAAAAATTGAGCGTGAACGTGAAAGCTTTGTTTCTAATGTCTCTCATGAGTTAAGGACGCCTCTAACGAGTATGAAGAGTTATATTGAAGCGTTAAATGATGGCGCATGGAAAGATCCAGAAGTTGCACCTGGCTTCTTAAAAGTCACACAGGATGAAACAGAACGTATGATGCGTATGATTAACGATTTACTTAATTTATCACGAATGGATTCGGGAACATCTAAGTTGGAACTTGAATTGGTTAATTTGAATGAATTATTCAGTTATGTTTTGGATAGATTCGATATGATGATTAGTACTGATGATGGGTCCAAAAAAAGATATTCAATTAAGCGTGACTTTACTAAACGTGATTTATGGGTTGAGTTAGACACGGATAAGATTGTTCAAGTGATTGATAATATTATGAATAATGCGATTAAATATTCACCAGATGGTGGCGAAATTACTTGTCGTTTATTGGAGACGCATAAGCACGTTATCTTGAGTATCTCTGATGAAGGTCTTGGTGTACCTAAGAAGGATTTAGCCCATATTTTTGATCGCTTTTTCCGTGTTGATAAAGCACGATCAAGAGCTCAAGGTGGGACTGGACTTGGTTTAGCCATTTCGAAAGAAGTTGTCGAAATGCATAAGGGTAAGATTTGGTTAGATAGCTCAGAGGGCAAAGGTTCAACTTTCTATATTTCATTGCCTTATGAATCATATGAGGAGGACCTGTGGGATGAAATTGAATAAATTTATTTTACCAACAATCTTATTTTTATTAGTTATGACAAGTATTGGTCTATCATGGGTCATTTGGACAAATTCGACGTGGAATGGGAAAAATGAATCAACAAATTCCACCAATTCAACCCCTCAGACAGAGTTAACGAAAAGTACGAAGTTAAGTGAAGTATATGAACCAACATCTGTTATCTATAATGATCAACAAGGACAAAATGTGTTATATAGTGAAAAGGTTAATATTATTGCAAATATTCAAAAGAAAATGCGCAAGTGGCAAGAAAAGTCTATTTCTGAAGTGCCTGTTAAAAATAAAAATGCGTATTTGGCTTTTTTGAATACTAAAAATCAATTGGTACTTAGCTATTCGGATGAAATTACGATTGGTTTGTTTAATCAAGTATTCAATCAACAGAATAAGAATTATAAAAATCGCTCTATTAATAGAATCGTTATTCCCCATAATAGTAAAAAAAGTATCTATTTATTGAGTGATAAAGATAAAAAAGTGTATGAAATTTCTTTAAGTAAGTCATACAGTCGAGACAAAATGATCGATAATGCCGTGCAAGGCAAGACATTATCGCAATTGCCAGTTACCTTTAAGCTACATAATGATAATATCTTTATGTACTATAACCAAGATTTTAAAATTGCGCGTTTCCGTTACTTAGTGGATAAACAAACGGCAAGCAAGTACGTCGCTAACTTATTGGGACAAACAGATGGTTCATCCGTTAACATTAAGGAAAGTAAGAAGACAAGTACTTATTATGATGGTTCTAATCGACAATTGACGGTTCAAAATGCGACCAATTTAGTGTCATTTGAAGATGATAAAGGCTCAGACACTAAACCAAAAACAAATCGTGAAACAGCTTTAAAGAAAGGGTATACGAGTATTAAAGCGACGGGTATCGGATTAGATAATATTCATTTTTATCACTTTGATAGTCATACTATGACGACAACATTTAGGAGTTATATTGAAGGTTTCCCAATCTTCAATCAGACTAAACATGGCGCAATTGAAGTTGAGGAAATGGCTAATGGTGGGCATAAAATAGATTTCTCATTATTAACGTTACAAATTGCTGTTCCATCTGGAAAAGCGGATGTTACGCTGCCAAGTACAGAAAAAGTGCTGAATAATTTGATTAATGCAGGATATAAAGACGCGAATATTTCAGATATTCAAATGGGTTATCGTTGGGTCTCAAGTTCTGATTCTGATTTGGTGGTTAGTTTATCACCAACTTGGTATATCTGTTATAAAAATGAATGGAAAAGCTATGCTGAACTATTACAAACAAATTAAGGAGGTGGATTAATTGGATTTTAAACGAATTGAGATTATTTTTATTATTGTTTTTCTTGGTTTGAATATCTTTTTATTCACCTCGTTACGGCAAAATCAGCAAATTGAAATTTCCAGCAATTCTTCAGTTGGGACGACAAAAACAGATACAACACTTAAAGAAATGCAAGAAGATAATATTAAATATGGGCATGTCTCAGGTAAAAAAGGGTTGGGCGTGTATATGTCTAACAAAACGTCTGATTCGTTAGACAAGGATAGGAGTCAGTTGCAAGATCAAGCGACAATGTATAAAGATAATACATTGTCAGGTAATTTTGTGACGCCAATCAGTGTCTTAGATGGTATGAATCCAAGTAAAACAATTGATAAGGCGATTTTAAGTAATCATAAACTAATTTTACATGGCTCTGACTATCGTTATAATGCTAGCCTTTCAACTGATAAAGATCTGGTATATTCACAAGTTGTCTATAATAAAATGGTTTTTTCAGATGTTGGATTAATTAAATTTACAATTAAAAATAATAAAATTACGGGATATTCGCAGACGTATATGGCAAAAACTGAAAAATTACGTGAAAATGAGTCAATTATTAGCCAACGACAAGCAATCCTGATATTGTATCAATATAATCAACTTGCAAGTAAGAGCCAGGTTAAATGGTCTAAGCTAGGTTACGCAGAGTTGCTTAGTTTAGATAAAAAATATAGTGTCTACATTCCCGTTTGGATAGTCGCCATTAAAAATTCAAGCAATGGTTCGATACAGTATAAACAAGTTAATGCATTTTCAGGGTCAATTATGAAAGATAGTAGTGATGTTTTAAATTAAACAATAGTAAAGGATAGAGGCGTAGACGATTAATGAATGAAGAGACAGACGATCTGAAGATTAGTGTTCTCGCAAGTGGTAGTGCGGGAAATGTCACTTATATTGAAACGCCTAAGCATAAAGTACTTGTAGACGCTGGGTTAAGTGGTAAAAAAATTGCGAATTTAATGACTGATATTGGTCGAGATATTAACGATGTCGATACATTATTCGTGACACATGAACATACTGATCATGCGAAGGCTGCTGGTATTTTGGCTCGTAAATATGATATGAACGTGTACGCGAATGAATTGACATGGGATGCTATGGCACATACTGTCGGGAAAATTCCTGTTGAGAAAAAGCATATTTTTGACATGGGTAAAGTGATGACCTTTGATGATTTAGATGTTGAAAGTTTTGGCGTTTCCCATGATGCTGCTGCGCCACAATTTTATCAATTTCACCATAATGATAAATCATTTGTGATTTTAACGGATACAGGCTATGTCTCAGAGAATGTGCAAGGGATTATTTCTGATGCGGATGCTTATCTGTTTGAATGTAATCATGATATTGAAATGTTGCGGATGGGTGGCTATCCATGGTCATTAAAGCAGCGTATTTTGGGTGACAAAGGTCATTTATCAAATGAAGATGGAGCCGATGCGTTGATGAATGTTATGGGTAATCGGACAAAAAAAATCTTCTTGGGTCATCTTAGTAAGGATAACAATATGAAAGCGTTGGCTCATTTAACTGTTGAATCAACGATGAAAGAACACGATTTGGCAGTGGGTGGCGACTTTAACGTGTTCGATACAGATCCAGAAAAAGCCACAAAATTAGTTGTTTTATAAGAATAATCTTTTTTTCGAAATTTGTTCATAAATAGTTCACAATTAACCGTTACTCTTAATAGAGTAAAGACTACGTTAAAAGGGGGTAGCGACAAATGTGTCGCGCATATAAAAATGTCAAATGAAAAGAAAACAGGATTTGGTTTAGGTAAAACGGTTGTTACAGCTCTGATTGCAGGATTAGTTGGTGGTGGAATTGCATTTGGTGGTTACGCATTTTATCAAAATAATAATAGTAGCGATAATGGTGCAATTACAACAGCTTCAAATAAATCAGGCACAACAAAAGTAACAAACGTTAGTGTTAAATCAAGTAATCAATCGTCAAAGGCTTTTGCTAAAGTTAAAAGTTCCGTTGTCTCAGTGATTTCATATACGAAATCAAATAGTTCAAGTAGTCGTTTAACTGATTTATATGGCGCAACAGGTGATTCTTCTGCGTCAACAAAAGAGTCAGAATCGAGTGAAGGTTCTGGTGTCATTTACAAAAAATCAGATGGCAATGCTTATATCGTAACGAATAACCACGTTATCTCGGGTGCAAGTAAAGTTGAAGTTTTATTGAGTAATGGTAAAAAGTTAAGTGCTAAGATTGTCGGTAAAGATGCGGTTACGGATTTAGCTGTTTTGAAAATTTCAGCAAAAGATGTGACCCAAATTGCAACATTTGGTGATTCTGATAGTATTACGGTTGGTGAAACGGCATTAGCTATTGGATCGCCACTTGGATCTGACTACGCAACGTCATTGACTCAAGGGATTATCTCAGCTAAAAAGCGGACAATTGATGTGACAAACGATTCTGGTGTTAAAACGGGTCAAGCAACGGTTATTCAAACGGATGCGGCCATTAACCCAGGTAATTCAGGTGGTCCATTAATTAATACGTCTGGTCAAGTGATTGGAATTAATTCAATGAAATTGGCAAGTACAGCAACAGAATCATCAAGTTCTAGTGAATCATCAACTGCTGTTGAAGGAATGGGATTTGCTATTCCAAGTAACGAAGTTGTGTCTATTATTAATCAATTAGTTGCTAATGGGAAAGTTAAACGTCCCGCATTAGGTATTTCATTAATTGATTTAACGTATGTTTCAGCAAGTGATCAAAAGAGTGTCTTGAAATTACCAACAAGCGTTACTTCAGGGATTGTCGCTGTTAAAATTAATAGTGGCTCACCTGCTAAGAATGCTGGCATTAGTAAATATGATGTTATCGTAAAATTGGGCGGTAAAAAAGTAACTGATATTTCAAGTTTACGAGAAGTTTTATACGAGCATAAAATTGGTGATACGGTAGCTGTTGAATTTTACCATAACGGTAAATTAGAAAAAGCTAACATAAAATTAACTTTAGAAGCAACAGATTCAAATACAAGTACGAGCACAACAAGTCAGTCATCATCAGCACAATAATTAAAGATGAAATATCCGTAAATGAGTCAATATTTACGGATATTTTTTTATTTTAAATGAACAGTGTGCATAACTAAGTGGATAGATATTTTGGTGGGTGTGCTTAACAAGGTGAAAGGTTACTGGTAAGGGACTTGTTTGATTAATCAGTTATGCACATTTAATTGCGTAAGCTGTGCTTAACTTTTATTTTTTTGATATTATTATTAAATAAAGGCTGATATAGCAGTGTATAAAGCGTATAATTAAGAAATATTAAAGACGTTGAATCTGTGCATAACTAAAATAGTGTTGACAAATGGGTCACAAATAAATGTAGTGACGAACATATATTCTCCGCAATATGTAGTGTTTCAAATTGTGGATATGTGCATAACTTTGTGTATAACTTGTGAAAAAGGTGGAAAATGATGAATATTAAGATTATTGGTGTCGGTAAGTTAAAAGAAAAATATCTCAAACAAGGGATTGAAGAGTATGCAAAACGGCTAAGTAAGTTTTGTAAATTTGAAATTGTTGAAGTTAGTGATGAAAAAGCACCTGAGAAATTAAGTCCAGCAGAAATGATTGAGGTTAAGGGTAAAGAAGGTGACCGTATTCTTGGTAAGATTAAGGATAAAGAGTACGTTTATGCGTTGGCTATTTTGGGCAAGGAGCGTACCTCTGAAGATTTTGCTAAGGAGATTGCTGATCTTGGAACTTATGGACATTCAGATATTACGTTTGTCATTGGTGGCTCGTTAGGATTAAGCGATGACGTGTTAAAACGTGCCAATACACAGATATCATTTGGTAAGTTTACATTGCCGCATCAATTGATGCGTATGATTTTGACTGAACAAGTCTATCGGGGGTTCATGATTAACGCTGGTAGTCCGTATCATAAATAGTAGAACGAGTTACCGTAATTAAAAAAAATCAATAAAATATATTTGACGGGGTGAATGTTTTGCGCAAGAAATTATTTTTACCAATGTTAAATCTTTTTTCCAATATAGATACGATGTTACCGTATCTTATTTTTTATAGTATTTATGCTTTTCAAAGTAGAACGAGTGCATTTTTGATTCCATTGGCTATTCTGTATACGTTTAGAGGTGTGGGAATGTTTTTAACGCCTTTCTTTTCAATGAGTCATTACCAAATGATCCTCTTTTCTACAATTTTTAATTGTTTTGGATTTTTTCTGGGAGGGCTAAATCCAAGTAACGTGACGATGCTTGGTATAAGTGGACTCTTTTTAGGAATTGGTTCAAGTTGGTCTTGGCCCTTTTTCTTATCCATCAAGGAACGTGATTCGATTAAATTGAAAAAAATGGACTGGCTCAGCAGTCTTATTTTTTTCATATTTGTTGGAGGACTGTTATATTACGCCAACACTAATGGATACTATCAAATTCTTTTCTTTGTTTTAGCTATCTTAAATTTATTTTTAGCTTTGAATTTAAAGTTACTTTTATCAGAAAATATAAGTGCTGCGCCTGATGTTAAAAAACCAAATAAAAAAATTCTAATAGGGTATCTTTTCTTTGTTTTTATCGCAAGTTTATTTTTCTTTACCGCAAAATTCATTAGAGCGGAATTTATAAATAGAAGCGGTGAAATGCTGATTTTTGCTAGTATTTTGATTTTTTTAATCGCTATAATTTATATTTTATTGAAAAATAAATTATTTAGAGAGAATTATTTAGCGATTAACAGAGGAGTCATGCTGAATTATGTCCTGTTATATGCACCATTTTTCTCGATGACTTATTTCCATTTAAATGCTATTATTCCTATTTATATCATTTATATTATTGGTTTTGAGTTAGGGATGATGACTACTGGGAAATGGGCTGATTACCGAAAGTATGTCTTGATTATTGCGCTCTGTTTAACGTTTACGCAAGTAAGTTTTTATTTAGGAATTTTACTAATTGCTTACTATATCGGGTTAGAGAATCAATTAGTGAATGAAAGTTTTAGAAAAATTCAATTTCAAAATAATCAGGCGTTCGTATTAAAATACCAATTGTCTGGAATAGGAAATCTACTGCAACAATTATTCTACATGCTGCTTGTTATAGGCTTTTCAATAGTAGCTAAAACATCCTTAGTAACATTCTTTTCAAGTTCGGCAATAACGAACCAGCACTTATTAGCCGGAATTTATCTCATTCACACGATAGTAACGGTTAATATTATTTTTTGGGCAATTATCTGTGATAAAAAGTAGAAAGTTCTAACCCCTTTTTTGGCCGTCAGTGATAGAGTTCTAGCACCACTAACAGACATTGTAGAGCTAAAGAAATGTTATAATAGGCTTGTAAAAAAATAACGATGATTGTGGGGGGATTTATTTGAAAAAAGAAGAAGAAATAAGCTTGTTAAAAGATTTAGTTGCGTTGAATACTGAAAATGACCATGAAGAATTAGTCGCAGATTACTTAAAAGAATTATTTGAAAAACATGGTATTAAGAGTGAAAAAATAGTAAGCGCGCCTAACAGAGCCAATTTAATTGTAGAAATTGGTGCAAAAAGAGCAGATGGTAAATTGCTTGGTTTTACAGGACATGCAGATGTTGTCTCAGCTGGCGATAGTGCGGCATGGGATACTAATCCATTTGAATTAACAATTAAAGAAGGTAAAATGTTCGGCCGTGGCACAACTGATATGAAAGCTGGATTAGCTGGTCAAGTAATCGCTATGATTGAACTTCATGAAGATCCTCATTTTGATGGACATATTCGTTTGATCGTTACTGTCGGTGAAGAAGTAGGGATGGCAGGATCTAAACAACTTGCTGAATTGGGTTATGCTGATGATTTATCAGCGCTTATTGTCGGAGAACCCTCTAATACTAGTTCTAAACCTGTATTAGACTACTTCATTAAAAATCAATTACTTGTTTTACCTGACGGAAGCCCAGCTGAATTCAGTCGGCATGCTATTTATTCTGCACATAAAGGCTCAATTGATATTGATATTACTTTTGAAGGCGTTTCAGCACATAGTTCAACACCACAACTTGGACTCAATGCGATTGATTTCTTAATTGAATATTGGAAACAACAAAATGAGTATGCAAAAACTTTAATTAAAGACGAATATGAAAATAATCTATTAGGTCATACAATTGTTGTTAATACAATGATTAATGGGGGCGACCAACCTAATACTGTCCCAGGATTTGCCACAATGCATGTTAAGTTTAGAACGGTTCCTGAATATTCAAATAACAAAATTATTTCAGATATTCAAGGGATAATTGATCAACTTAATGCAAATTTTGAGCAGCCTCGTTATGGGTTTAAAATTACAGAAAATAACTTACCTGTTTACGTTGAGCCAACGGAACCTTTAGTAAAAATGGCTCAAGATGTTTATAAGGATATTTGGAACGAAAATAGTTTAGTTATTGGTGCTACTGGTGGAACAGATGCAACTTCATTTATAGGTCGCAATCTTAAAATGCCAGTGGTTATTTTAGGACCAGGTAACGAAAGTGCACATCAAATTAATGAATATGTATTAGAACAGGATTATTTAGATTACATTCAAATTTATAAAAAACTTGCTCAAAAATTTTTTGAGTAAGTTTATATTTTAAACTTTGGTGTCTTTACAAAAACAGTTATATTGTAATAAAAAATTGAAGACTTATTAATTGACCAAGACCTATTTTCAAACTTTTATCGGAGATAGGTTTTTTTGTTTGAAATTAGGCATTTTCTAGTAATGAACCCTTTGAAAGTTATCGATTAAAAAATTTTTCTTGCTTTAGAGTTCACTCAAAGGCGTATAGTTATAAATAAGATAATCATTTTGAGTGAGTCGCATAAAAAGGAGAAGTTATGAACAAAAGGAATCTAATTATCGTCACCATAGCCTTGCTGCTATCTAATACAATGGCTGGTCTCGACGGAACAATTATTAATACCGCGTTGCCTTCAATTGTCAGCGATTTGCACGGCATCCAATATATGGGGTGGATTGTTGCCGTCTTTCTATTGGGGATGGCAGTTGCCACACCACTTTGGAGTAAATTGGGGGAACGAATCGGGAATCGTGGTGCGTATCAATTAGCGACTTTATTATTTGCAGTTGGTGCTATTTTTCAAGCAATATCAGGTAATATTGTCTTTTTCCTAGTTGCGCGAGCAGTTATGGGTATTGGTGCTGGAGGGATGAATACAATTCCCTTTATCATCTATGCTGATATCTATGAGAATATCAAGAAACGGTCGCAAGTGATTGGTTATGCAACTGCCAGTTATAGTATTGCTTCAATTATTGGCCCCTTAATTGGTGGTTGGATTGTTGATACTTTTAGTTGGCATTGGGTTTTCTATATTAACGTCCCAATTGCGTTTATTTCGATTATATCAATTCAATTTTTCTTCAAAGAAAAAATTAAAAAACGTCAAAAAGGTAATATTGACTACTTGGGTGCTGGTATGATGATTGTCAGTTTAGTGACATTATTAACGGGGATTCAAATGATTGGTGTTGGTTCAACGGGGCTAATTGCTGGCTTAATCATCGCCGGAATTGTATTACTTGGCGTCTTATTTAAAGTTGAAGATAAAGCGATTGATCCCATTATTCCAAATCGATTATTTAAAAATAAGAAATTGATTGTTGATTTTATTTTGTTTGCTCTTTTATGGGGTGCATTTATCTCATTTAACATTTATATTCCGATGTGGGCGCAAGGCCTGCTTGGTATGAGTGCATTAATTGGAGGCGCCACGCAAATTCCAGGGGCAATGACCAATTTGGTTGGTTCATTGACAGGACCAACGATGACACCACGTTTAGGCAAATATCGTGTTATTACAATTGGAACGATTAGTTTTATTGTTTCTTTTGTAGGGATGTTATTTGTTGGTGTCACAATACCTCTTTGGTATCTCTTGTTAATGGGTGCTTTTGAAGGATTTGGGTTAGGGATGTGTTTCAATGTGCTGCAACTTAGTGTTCAGCAAGATGCTGAAAGTCGAGACGTGCCAATAGCGACTTCATTTGCCTACTTGTTACGTATTTTAAGTCAAACATTTATGTCATCAATTTATGGTGTTGTCCTCAATAATGCTTTATCAAAAGGGATTCAGCAATCTCATGGCAAAATTTCGATGGCAATGTTAAATAAATTAAGCGATTCAAAAAGTGTTTCAGCACTTCCTGAGAAATTATTGCCCGCCATGCGCCAAATCATGTACGAAGGCTTACATAATATTATGTTAATTGCGACATTGTTATTAGTTGCTGTTTTAATATTTAACTTGTGGGTCCAAGCACGAGTAAAAAAACAAACGATTTAAAAAAGTTAAGGCTCGGATGTTGATTCGTTTTCAAAACCACTTAGTGCTCTTTTGGAACCACTTAACCTAATATGAATCACAAATCCTCCTTTTGAGAATAGACTTAGGTCATTCAGTAAAGGGAGGATTTTTTTATGACATTATTAACTGTAAAATCCATAAGTAAAACGTATCGTGAAAAAGTAGCTGTTAATCATATTGATTTAACTGTAAAAGAAGGGCAATTAATTGCTTTGCTTGGGCCAAATGGGGCAGGTAAATCAACCACCATTAATATGTTAACGGGGTTGATTCAAGCAACAGCTGGTGAAATTAGATTGGCTGGACTAAAACCAGAACAAAAAGAATATCATCATAAAATTGGCGTTGTCTTTCAAAATAGTGTCTTAGATGGACAACAAACAGTTCGACAAAATATACAAAGTCGTGCAAGAATGTATCAGAATATTGATTTGGCTAATGAAAAGAAATTGATTGTTGATTTCGGATTAACAACCATTTTGGATCAACGTTATGATACATTATCTGGCGGGCAAAGACGACGTGTTGATATTGCTAGAGCGCTTGTCCACCAACCGGATTTATTATTTCTTGATGAACCGTCTACCGGTTTAGACATTCAAACGAGAAAGGTGATTTGGGCAACGTTAAACCAATTACGTGACACACAAGGATTGACCATCATTTTAACAACGCATTACTTGGAAGAGGCTGAGGAAGCTGATTTCGTTTATGTTATTGATCACGGGGAAGTCATTGCGCATGATACCGTTAGCCACTTAAAAGAGACCTATGCGCAAAATTTACTAACGATAGAATCAAATCAAAAAGAGGCTGTGTTAGCTGAATTGGATCCTTCTTGGGATGTTGTTCAAGAAAAGGGATGTTTATTGGTTAAAGTTCCTAAAGAACATGAGGTCATTACGTTGTTACAGAAAATTGAACCCTTTATGACTCATTTTGAATTTCGTCATGGCAACATGGACGATATATTTTTGGCATTAACTGGAAAGGAGATTCGTTAACATGCAAAGCTTAATTAAACGTCATTTGAGTTTATATTTTGGTAATCGTAGTGGGGTCATTTTTTCATTATTGGGAGCCTTAATTTCATTTGTATTATATCTTATTTTTTTGAAACAAAATATGATAGCGAGTTGGTCCAGTGTACCTGATGCCAAATTATTAATGGATCCTTGGTTAATCAGTGGAACCTTAGTTGTAACAGCAATAGCTGCGACATCCCATGGTTTGGGTCAAATGATTAAAGATCGCGAAAATGGGGCATTATCTGATTTATTTCTAACAGATATTTCTTACGTTGGCATTCAGATTAGTTATTTTGTGAGTGCAATTTTAATTGGTATTATTATGCAAATCGTGATGTTGTTAGGGATGGGAATTTATTTCAATGTTACAGATGGTCTATCTTTTCAACTCAACACAATTGTACCTATTTTAGGAACAATCATATTGAGTAGTTTAGTTTGGACGACATTTAATTTACTATTATTTTCATTTGTAAAAAAAGTTGATTCATTGGGTAAAATTAATACAATTATTGGGACTGCATCTGGTTTCTTTGCGGGTGTATATATGCCGGTTGGACTGGTACCGCATACAGCTCAACTTATCATGAAATTAACACCAGCACCTTATAATGCCGCAATATTTAGGCAAATTTTAGTCACTCACCAATTAAATGTGTCTTTTAAAAATGCTTCTGTAGGCACGGTATTACATTTTAAAAAGCTAATGGGAATTGGCATTAATTTGAATCAATTAACGAGTATTCAGCAGAATTGTTTCATCCTAGGAGCCTTCACGATAATCTTTATAGTTGTGTCACTTAGTTTAGCTCGTGGTAGTCGTCGCGTGGTTGTAAGTAGCGTATAATTAACAAATAACGTTAAGAAAGAGAGGATGTAACTTGAAGATTAATTTTGAACAAAATGATGAATTGAATGATGATGAAATTGTGATTAATCTTCAAGCAAACGCTCTTTCTCATGATGTGTTAAAAATTTTACAACAATTAGAAAATTTGAACACACAGGTTGGTATGATTCCAATCACGGTTGAGGATCGCGTTGTTATGGTGCAAACAAGTGAGATTTTAGCGATTGAAGTATACGGCAGTGAACTGACGATTCATACAATAGTGAAGAATTATTCAGTAAAAGGTCAGTTAAAAACGATGATTGAACGGTTGAATAATCATGATTTTATTCAAGTATCAAAGAGTACCGTTATTAATATTAATCAGTTGGAGTCATTAGAAGCAGCATTTTCAGGGAATATGACAGCATTTATGACGAATCAACTTAAACTTATTGTTAGTCGCAAATATCTGCCGGAACTTCGTCGACAATTAAGAATGTGAGGATAAATAAATGATAATAAAAAGTATTATGCGTCATATGTCAGCTGGATTATTACTTGGATCATTTGTCTATTTATTATTCTTATTGATTCGAATGAAGCCGGTTGTTATGACGCCAAAAGATATTATAACAACTCTGATAATTAGTGCGTTAATTGGTATTTTATCAATGATTTTTGATAGTGAACGGTTAAATTATTGGGTTGCATTAGTGATTCATTATTTAGGTGTAATCCTGATTGTTGGATTGAGTACGAATATAACAGTGATACTAGGTAGCCCGGTTGTTTTTGTGATTGAAATAACAGTTATGTATATTATCGTATGGCTAATGTTACATATTGCGACTGTTTTAAACATACGTTCAATTAATAACGAATTAAAACGAAAAAAACAAAACAAAAAACGAGATTAAAAGAAAATTTTTCTTTTAATCTCGTTTTATTTTTTATAGATAGTAATCTAAATCACTTGCTGGTGTTGGGTAAGCAAAAATGAGCTTATCCACGTCTGATTTAGTTGTTTTATTCGCAATGAGTGGCGTTAAATAATTGATTAATTCTTCAGCGATAGTGGCATAAACAACGGCGCCAACTAGTAAAGTTGTTGAGCTATCAAAAATAGTTGTGACAGATGCTGTTGGTTCTTTAATGCGATTGAATGTGTACCATTTGGTTGTATCTTGCGTTCTAATGTCATATCGTTCGGGTTCTTTTTGAGCCTGTTCGATAGTGATCCCAACTTGAGAAAGTTGTGGACTCGCATAAACAGTGACGGGGATTGGTGGGTAAGTAATCGCATGATTGTCGGCGCTAAGTAATTCTTTCGCAACATAGTGCCCCTCAAACGTAGAAACAGGTGTCAGCTTAGGTTGTTTACGTGAAATAACGTCTCCAATAGCGTAAATTTGCTTATTAGTCGTTGCTAAATGATTATCCACGATGATACCATGTGAATCTGATTTCACCCCAGAAACAGGTAAATTCAGGGAGTTGATGTTGGGGTGACGACCCAATGCTGAAATGGCTAGGTCAACGGTTAAGTCTAGGCCGTTGTCACCCAATAATCGATGATTGGTCACTTCAGTTACGTTAGTATTAAAGTGAAATTGGATGCCATTATTCTTTAAACGATTGATAAGACGTTCCGTATATTCGGTTGGAAATTCGCGTAAAATTTGGTCATTATGTTGAATGATATGAACTTCTGCCCCTGCGGCCCTTGCGATATTGGCGAGTTCAATTGAAACGTAACCAGCACCGATGAAAGCAATTTTTGCTGGAATTTCTTTGAGAGATAAGAAATCTGTGCTTGTTTTTAAGAAATCATGTCCGGAAATGTCTGGTATTACGGGTGATTGACCAGTCGCAATGACAAAGTGATCAGCGGTATAAGTTGATTCATTTACTTTAATTGCTGATTCTGAAATGAATTTGGCTGATCCGTGCACGGTTTCGATATTTGAGGCAGATAGACCGGCTAAAGTATTTGTAGGGACGTTGTCTGTATAAGCTGATTTAAAGGCCATTAATTCCGGCCAGTTAATGGTAGAACCACCAGTCAAACCAAATCCTTGCATTGCTTCTTGTCGTTGCTTAGTTTCAACGGCAGAATAAAGCATTTTTTTAGGATCACAACCTCGATTAGGACAAGTACCTCCCCAAAGATCATTTTCAACGATTAGAATAGATTGTTTTTGACTTAAATCAAAAGCAACAGAGAGACCACCAGGTCCAGCACCAATGATAATTGTATCGTAATGTAATTGTTTCATTTTGAATGACTCCTAATGTTAAGATTTATTAATTACTTTGATGGTAGCATAAAGCTGCAGGTTATTTAAAAATAAAGATTTGTTAATGGTTCATGTGAGATGAATATGGCTCTAAAATTATAGAGAACAGCAAATTCGATTATTTTAGAATAATATATTCTAAAGAAGATGGAGTACTGTTAATTGGACGTGTAAAAGTGAAATATAAAGAGACACCAAAAATTGCTGAACTTGATTTAGGTAAAGCAGCTATAAATACAATTCCAACGAGTACTGGGATGACTATTGCTAGTAATCGATTGAGTGTTAAGCGGTCAACGTACAAATTAGCGGATTTAGCAGATTTATATCGTGAACAGGTACCAGGATTCATGGATGGGTTATCTGATGAAGATATAGAAGATGAAATTATATATGAAATTGTGATTCAAAGTGCTCGTTTAGATACTTGGACACAACATGATCAAGTGAAATTTTAGGTCAACAACACTTAATGAAGAGCCTAAAAAAATAGTGTATGAAAACTCAACAGTTTTCATACACTATTTTTTTAGAGATTTAAGTTAAAGCTCGGATAATCTGCATTTCAATGGTAATTAAAGTCTGTTCTTCTGTTTTAATTGCTTCTACACTAAAAAGATTAACTTGCATAAAGTAGGTGAGTAGAAAGCCTATAATTGTTCGAGCAAAATCGGCTGCTGTTAATTTGGGATTCAGCTTATTATTTTGTTTCAATAGGTGTAATAAAATATTTTTAAGAAATGGTGTATAGTTACTCATTGTTTCAATGAAAAGTTGTTTAATTGTTGAATCTGTTAAAATTTCTGTAATTAAAATTTGGATAGCTTCATGGTTTTGTTTCAAAAAATCCCAACGATTTTGGACAAAAAAGTGAATGAATGAGTCCAATGTTAACTCTATTTCTTTGATTTCCAATTGAAGAGAGGATAACGATTTTGGAATAAAATTAGCTATCATTGGATCGATAATCGCTAATAATAAGTCACGTTTTGTTTTAAAATATTTGTAAATAGTTGCCTCGCTGACTTGTGCTTCAGCTGCAAGTTCTGAAGTTGAGGTATTATCAAATCCTTGAGCTGAAAATAGGGCTAAACCAGCTAATAGAACAGCTCTTTTTCCATTTGGAATACTTTTATCAGAAATCCAATCATTTTTAATGTTTTCCATTTGAATACCTAAACCTTTCTATAACGTTTCAACCCAATAATATTCAAAATGAGTAAAACAATCAAGAAAATTAATAATGCGACCAACATAGGCCAGACAGTTAGTAAGTGATAACCATGCATGATAACGCCAGTTAAAGCTTCGCCAGCATATCTCATTGGTAAGATATATGAAAAATATTGAAGCCAATGAGGCATCGAATCTAGTGAAATAATGCCAGATAGAAATACTTGAGGTAAAACAATAATAGGAATAAACTGCATTAATTGGAATTCTGATTTTGCAAAAGTCGACATTAAAATACCGAATGCTAAAGCAACTAGTGATAATAATAAATTAATGATAATAACTGACCAGATACTACCTAAAATGACGACGGATAGGATTTTGACTGTAAATAAGACAATTAATACAGTTTGTAAAAAGGCTAAAATGCTATAACTAAGCATATAACCAAAGACAATATCTGACCGTTTAACGGGTGTTGCCAATAAACGATCAAGGGTGCCAGATGTTCGTTCTTTCAATAGAGACATACCAGAGATTAGGAAAATAAAGAAGAAAACGAAGAATCCCATCAATATTGGTAACATTTTATCAAAGTAAGAGGTATCTTTATCGCCGTAAACATAGTAATTTTTGAGTGATAAAGGTTCAGCTGTTTTTACTTTAGGTGAATCAGGTAAGTTTTTTGTTAAAGTCGTTAAGGCTTTTTTGATTTTTTCTTGTTGAACAGAACCGGCAGCTGTTTTGATAGCTATTTTTGTTGCAGCTGTCTTACTAGCATCAACATTTGCATAAGTAACAGATAATTTTTGACCAGATTGGCTAATATATGAGTCGATATGGTCCTTTTTAAGTGCTTTATTGGCTTGTTTGATGGTTGAATATTTTTTAATAATGATGTTTTTTTGGTCTAATTTTTGATTTAATGTCTTTG
The DNA here is from genome assembly GCF_054941065.1 of Dellaglioa sp. BT-FLS60. Taxonomy (NCBI): domain Bacteria; kingdom Bacillati; phylum Bacillota; class Bacilli; order Lactobacillales; family Lactobacillaceae; genus Dellaglioa; species Dellaglioa sp. BT-FLS60. The sequence goes on along the minus strand of NZ_JBSOLI010000035.1, from coordinate 79,634 downwards.
AGACAGAGACAGTCCCAATCTTAGTTGATTGTGTTGAATTATCATTAAACGCAAAATTCATTAATGTTAGAACAAGTAATGGTGCAATAAAGATGAGTGCTAAGGAACGTTTATCTCTTAACAATTCAGTTAAAACACGTTTGGCAATGATTAAAGTTCTCATTTATTTTCCTCCTCGACCTTTAAAAAGACGGCTTCAATTGAAGTGACGTGATACTTATTTTTTAATTTTTCGGGAGTGTCATCTGCGAGCAAATGGCCATTTAATAACATGGCAACACGATCAACTAATTCAGCTTCATCCATAACATGAGTTGTAACAAGAATAGTACGACCTTCATTTTTTAATCGATGGAGTTCCTGCCAAATATGGCGACGAAGAGCGGGATCGATACCAACCGTTGGTTCATCCAAGATAATTAAATCTGGATTACCAATGAGGGCAATAGCAAGTGAAAGACGACGTTTCATACCGCCAGAGTACCCAGACACATGTTGATCTAGTGCTTCTCCTAAATCAACTACTTTTGTGACATGTTCAACATTAGATTGTATGTCTTGTTTAGCGATACCTTTCATTCGACCGAAAAAGATTAAATTTTCTCGGCCAGATTGTTGTTCATATAAGGCATCACTTTGAGCCATATAACCAATATTTCCTAGTAGTTTACGATTAGGCATAACTTGATTAAAGACGGTTGCCGTACCACTATCAGCTTTTTCTGCCCCAAGTAATAATTGAATAATAGTTGATTTTCCAGCACCTGAAGGACCGATTAGCCCCAGTATTGTGCCTTCTTCTACAGTTGTTGAAATATGATCTAAAACAACATGTTTGTTAAATGATTTTGATAGATCTGTTAATTGAATAATTGGTTTGTTCATAAATAATAACCTCCATTTTAAAAGTGAGTAAGTATTCACTAACCTACAAAAACATCGTAATCTTTTTAAACGATGTTGTCAAATGAAGCCTTTAGTTACGTTATCTCTGTTTACACATAATGAAGAAAAATCGATATAGGATATGGTTAGGTATTTTGAAACTAAGGGGATAGCGTATGACATTTGCTAAATGGAATTGTGATTCAAAGTACTTGTTTAGATACTTGGACATAACATAATCAAGTGAAAATTTAAAAGTATTATTGGCAAGAATCATTGCTGATAATACTTTTTTTGATAAAACAAGCGAAAAAAACAAGATTATTAAATTATTTTTAGGGAAAATATCCTTGCTTTTTGTCACATAAAAAATACTTGAATTATTTTTATAAAGACTGCTTTTATAAGGATAGTAAGGTGAAAATAATTTTTAACTGAGCGATGTTTATTACAGAATGCTAGTTATATTACAATATTTCAAGATAATGATATTTGACTGAAATGCTTATGTAAAAGGCAACTGATAGTATGAACCTCGTAAGATAAATAACACATAAAGATAAATTAAATAAGAAATCAAATAAATCGCTTAACTTAAAGGAGAACTAAATATAATGAAATTAAATACAAAGATGACAAAATTTTCAGTAGCAATGGTAGCAACAGTAGCAGCAGGTTTTGGTCTTGTTAAAGCAGCAGACGCTGATGTGTACACTGTAAAATCAGGTGATACACTTAACGAAATCTCAGCATCATACGCAAGCAAAACATCTAATGATGTTAGTGTTAGCACAATTGCTAAAGAAAACAACATTAACCATGTTAACGTTATCTATGTTGGCGAACAATTAACAATTAATACTGATACAGCTGCTAAAGCAGCAACAACAAATACTGCATCAAACACAGCTAAAGCAGCTTCAACATCAACAAACACAGCTTCAGCAAATACAAGTGCACCTAAGGCAGCTACAACAAGCCAAGCTGCACCAAGTACTGCCAATGCTGCAACATCAAGTGATTCAAGTGCTAAAGCATGGATTGCTAACAAGGAATCTGGCGGTTCATACTCAGCTAGAAATGGTCAATATGTTGGTAAATACCAATTAGGCGCATCATACTTAAACGGTGATTACTCAGCTGCAAACCAAGAAAAAGTTGCTAACAACTACGTAACAAGTCGTTACGGTTCATGGAGTGCTGCTAAATCATTCTGGTTATCAAATGGTTGGTACTAAAATTTAAATTAAAAAATAAGAAGCTTTGAATTGGGATTAATTTCTGATTCAAAGCTTTTTTTATTGTTTTACAACATTTATTAAAAATGGTAATGTTTAGTGAATAACTGATATTAAGAGTTGTGATTATCAGATCTTTAAAATAAGTATTTTTAGGAGTAATAGAATGAAGATTAAAGAAAGACTAGATACATTGAGTGATGCTATTATTGCAATCATTATTACGATTATGGTATTAGAAATGCCTATTGAAGTGAAAAATGGACAAATTAATTTTACTGATTTATTTCAGACAATTGGTATTTTTATTGTTAGTTTTTGTTTTGTCGCTAATATATGGTATCAACATGCCGTTGCTTTTTCAGAAGTAGATGAAGTATCAAATAAAATTATTGTTATGGATTTGATTTTAATGATGTTTTTATCGTTAATTCCAACATTTACACGACTAATGACAACTGATACAGTCAGAGAAACGGTTATAATGTACGGTATTTTGTACGTTGTCATTATCTATTTGTTCAGAGGAATCGCAAAAGCCATTGTTCATCAGAAATATACGGAAAAATCCGATATGCAAAAAGTTTACGTGGCTATTTATGGTAAGCATAATACGGAAACGGGATTTTTATTGTTAGCCTTAATTTTATTAGGTTGGTTTTTCCCAAAAATAACGTTGATTTTCTTTATTGTGATTCCAATTCGGTCATTTATTGCTAATAGCGCGGATAATAGTGAATTCACAGGTGTTAGTCAAATGGATTCGAAGGGCGCCGAGGCCTTTTTGAAGATGTCACACAAAGACAGAGAAAAGTTAAAACCACTAATTGTGACGCTTAGAAAAGAAATTGCACGCCGAAATCCAGATGCTTGGGAAAATTTCACAGAGGATGCCGAAGAGGCACTTGATGTGAGTGAAGAAACGGTACTTAGATGGTTTAATCGCTATTATAATGAGTTTAAAAAGAGTAGAACAGCGGATAAGAAACGATTAGGAAGAGAGAACAGAAAATAATAGTATTGAAATTGATTGAACGGGAGAGTTTTCACTTTAGTTAGGAGGGTATCAAATGGACACGGAAGAAATTAAAAAACGGATGGATAGCGGCGAAATTTATTATGAAAATGCCGATATTAATCAAGAACAAGTGCAATATACGGATTGGATATTTGAGTATAATCAACTATTACCTAGTAAAAGTATCGAAAAACAGCGGTTATTAAAAAAATTTATGGGTGATATTGGTGAAGAAACGACATTATTGCAGCCACTTCATGCGAATTGGGGCAAAAATACGTTTATCGGTGCACGAGTCTATGTTAATTTTAATCTAACTTTAGTCGACGATACCAAAATAACGATTGGTGATGATACGATGATTGGACCTAATGTGACTTTAATTGCCGGAACTCATCCGTTGAACCCAGCATTAAGATTGAAAAATGCGCAATATAATTTACCAGTGACAATCGGTAAAAATGTTTGGCTAGGTGCGGGTGTGACTGTTTTACCGGGAGTTATAATTGGTGACAATTCAGTGATTGGAGCAGGTAGTTTGGTTACAAAAGATGTACCAGCCAATCATTTGGCATATGGTTCACCTTGTAAGGTAATTAAGGTTATATCTTAGACAAAAATCCCCCTATGTATGACTTTAAAAGTCTTACATAGGGGGATTTTTTATCCTATTTAATTATTTTGTGCCATAAAGTCTTTTAACCAATGCTTACCTTCAACGAAACGTGTAACAAGCATTGCAGTGACTGTGTTTCCTGTTGAATTTAATAAAGTTGCTGGAATATCAATGATGGTTGTAATGATTAAAATCAATGGAAGAGCAGCCATTGGAAAGCCGAAAATGGAACAAATCAAGGTTTCGGCAACCATACCACCACCAGGGATTGCGCCCATAACAACTCCGACTAAGAATGAGACGCAGATAATCATAATCATGTTGTGTAAACTCGTAATATCTTTACCAAAAACAGCAAATAAGAAGGTTGTTTTTAAAATGCCACCAATGACAGAGCCATCTTTATGCGTATTGGCGCCTAATGGAATGATCGTATTGGCAATATCTTCAGTAACACCCATTTTTTTAGCGTACTCTAAGTTAACAGGGATACTTGCGGCAGAAGAACTTGTGGCAATCGCTGTAACAGCAGGTGCTGAAACATTTTTCCAAAAAATGGTAAAACCGTCTTTACCACCGGCGATGAAGGCATATAAACTCATCATCACGAAGAAGTAAAATGCCGTAATGCCTAAATAAAGAACGAAACTACGCAAGTATCCAGCAGCAATCTGAGGCCCTAAGTTACCAATGATATTGGCGAAGAAACATCCTAGACCAATTGGAGCGTAATACATGACATATTTAACCATTCGCATAACAACAACGTTCCCGGCTGATAAAAAATTTGTAAATGCGCTAGATGCTTTACCAGTAGCGGAAGCAGCTGTTCCCATCAAAATTGAAAAGACGATTAATTGGAGCATATTGTCTTTAGATAATAAGTGATAGAAATCATTAACGGTAAATGTGTTTACTAATGTTTCTAAACCGGATGATTTTGTTGAGGTGTCTTTAACAGTTCCCATCAAACCCTTGATGGTATCGACGTTAACACCATGAATAGGGCTAAAGAGACGAACACCGATATAGCCAATAATGCCCGCAATGAAAGCTGTTGTTAGAAAGACAGCCAAGGTTGTAAACATGATTTTACCGAGACGTTTCATTTCAGACATTTCCGCAATTGCCGATGAGATACTGAAGAAAACGAGAGGAACTAAAATCATATACATTAGATTTAGAAAGAGATCACCTAATGGTTTGAGGATAGAAGATTGTTCTTTAAAAATTAAACCAACAATACCACCTATAATTAATCCCGAAAGTAGAAATAAAGATGTTTTGTAGCGGTTAAAAAAAGTAGTCATAAAAGTTCCCCTTAATTAAATAGTATGAAGCTATAAACAATAGTATATCAATTGTTTTGGCTAAAAGCTAAGTTTTAAAAAATGGTGTTATGTGGTCGGATATTTCATTAGAGTAATGTGCTCGTTAGGCGCAACTTATTGACGTGTCGTACACAACAGTTTACAATTGTAATCATAAAGATATTGAGTGATTAATGAAGGGTGGTTTACCATGATGACAAAACAAGTAATTGATATTAGTGATGCTGAATGGGAAGTAATGCGCGTTATTTGGACGTTAGGGCAGAGTACTAGTAATGAAATTTTTGAAAATTTAAATGGAAAAATGGATTGGCAAATGCCAACAATTAAAACGTTATTAGGTCGATTAGTTAAAAAGGGTGCCTTGTCTGCTGATAAAGATGGACGCGCTTTTATCTATAAGCCTTTAATAGAAGAACAAACAACAATGGATCATGTTAGTCAATTGTTGTTTGATCATATGTGCCAAATGAAGATTGGATCAACTATTGCAGATTTGTTGAGCGAAGTTGCGTTAAGCCAATCAGACATTATGAAACTACAAGCTGTGATTGATCAAAAGGCTAAAACTGCACCAGAAATGGTCGAATGTAATTGTTTAGCCAAGGAAGTTTAAGTAATATTATGTTTCACGTGAAACATTGTGAATTTTAAAAAATTAAAGAAGAGTTCAAGAGTGAGATTGGAAAATCTTATTTTTGAACTCTTTTTCTTTTTTAAAAGAGCGATTTGTTAAAAACGTGAGCTGGTTCACACATTTTATGCCATCTATTTCACTACACAAAGAAGACACCACTGATATACTCCAAACGAAACAATTGGAGGAGGAGTGACGATGGTAGAAATTTAATGAGCAGGGGTAATTATGATTATGAAACAGTTTAAAGGAGGAAAAAGACAATGGATTCAACGACAACGATGGTGAAGACACCTAAGAAAAAATTTAAGCTAAAAATGCCTGGCGCTTTTGTTATTTTATTTATATTAACAATTGTTGCAGTTATGGCAACATGGATTATTCCAGCAGGTTCTTATTCAAAATTATCTTATGATCAAGCCAGTACAGAATTAAAAATTACAGATGCACACGGCATTGTAAAAAAAGTACCTGCGACACAACATCAATTAGATAAACTACATGTCAAAATTGCGATTAAACAATTTACATCTGGTGGCATTACAGCCGCAGTCTCAATTCCTAATACATATCAGCGATTGAAGCAAAATCCAGCAGGACCAGCAGATATCACGAATAGTATGGTTAATGGGACAATTGAAGCTGTTGATATTATGGTCTTTATTTTAGTTCTAGGAGGTCTAATAGGGGTTGTTAAAGTTAGTGGTGCATTTGAATCAGGACTAATTGCGCTCACTAAGAAAACGAAGGGACATGAGTTTTTAGCTATTTTCTTTGTTTCAATTTTAATGGTTTTAGGGGGGACTTTATGCGGAATTGAAGAAGAGGCTGTGGCTTTTTATCCAATTTTGGTACCTGTATTTATTGCAATGGGATATGATTCGATAGTCTGCGTGGGAGCCATCTTCCTGTCCAGTTCAATCGGAACAACGTTCTCTACAATTAATCCGTTTTCAGTTGTTATTGCGTCAAATGCAGCTGGAATTGATTTCACGCAAGGTATGATTTGGCGGATTGTTGGTTTGATTGTTGGGGCTATTTTCTTAGTTATTTACTTAGGTCGTTATAGTAAAAAAGTTAAGGCAGATCCAACTACTTCATATACTTATGAAGATAGTAAAGAGTTTAATAAATTGTGGTCAGTCTCTTCAGGTGAAGGTAGTGCTAAATCTGTTTTCACGATTCGCAAGAAATTAATTTTGCTATTATTTGTGGTTACTTTCCCAATTATGGTCTGGGGCGTGATGGCAAAAGGGTGGTGGTTCCCAACTATGGCGTCATCATTCTTAGTATTTGCTATCGCAATTATGTTTTTAACAGGGACTGGCCGAGATGGCCTTGGTGAAAAAGGGGTTATTGATGCGTTCGTTAATGGTGCATCTAGCTTAGTTGGGGTGTCATTTATTATTGGATTAGCTCGAGGAATTAATATCGTTTTAAATCAAGGCTTAATTTCAGATACGATTCTCCAATATGCTTCATCTTTGGTAGTTGGTGTAAGTGGACCAATTTTCATTATTGTCATGATGATTATTTTCTTCTTCCTTGGTTTTATTGTTCCTTCTTCGTCAGGATTGGCTGTTTTGGCAATGCCAATATTTGCACCATTAGCTGATTCTGCCAATATTCCAAGATTTATTGTCGTTTCTGCTTATCAATTTGGTCAGTATGCGATGCTCTTCTTAGCCCCAACAGGACTAGTTATGGCAACACTTCAGATGTTAAATATTAGATACTCTCACTGGGTAAAATTTGTTTGGCCAGTAGTTGCGTTCGTTTTATTATTTGGTGGCGGATTATTGGTACTACAAGTTCTAATCTATTAAAAGTGTCGTTAAAATAAGAATATTATAATGTTTCTCATTTTAAATGATATAAAAGCTAGTTATGAAAGCGTTTTATAGTTTTGTAAGACGAAAAAATTCTCATAATGATAAATGCATCACATTGTGAGTGTAACCGTTTACTAAATCAGACCAATCGTTCCTGTTATGCTTTGCATGTAATAAATATATAGGAGGTAATCATTATGACAAGTCCAGTACATGTTACATCAGAAATCGGAACGCTTAAAACCGTTTTGTTAAAAAGACCCGGTAAAGAAGTTGAAAACTTAACACCAGATATCATGGGTCGTCTTTTGTTTGACGATATTCCATACCTACCTGAAATCCAAAGAGAACATGATTTCTTCGCAAAAACATTGCAAGACAATGGCGTTGAAACAATTTACCTTGAAACTTTGGCAGCTGAAGCTTTAGATGCAGGAAATGTAAAAGAAGAATTCTTAGAAAAAATGTTAGATGAATCAGGATTAGTTTCTAGTACACTTCATGCCGCATTGAAAGAATACTTGCTTTCAATGGAAACACAAGACATGATTGATAAAATTATGGCTGGGGTTCGAACAAATGAAATCGATTACAAGTCAAATGCTTTAGTTGATCTCAGTTCGTCTGAAGACTATCCATTCTTTATGGATCCAATGCCTAACCTTTACTTCACACGTGATCCAGCAGCTTCAATGGGCGACGGTTTGACAATTAACCGTATGACATTCGCTGCACGTCGTCGTGAATCATTGTTTATGGAATATATCATGGAATACCATCCACGTTTCGCTAATAAAGGTGTGAACGTATGGCGTAGCCGCAACCATCTCGACCGTATGGAAGGTGGAGATGAATTAATTTTAAACGACCACGTTCTTGCAATTGGTATCTCACAACGGACTTCGGCTCGTTCAATCGAAGAATTGGCACAAGTTCTATTCGCAAAACACAGTGGTTTTGATAAGATTTTAGCAATTAAAATCCCTAACAACCGTGCTATGATGCATTTAGATACAGTGTTCACAATGATTGATTACGATAAATTCACAATTCATCCAGGAATCCAAGATAATGGCGGAAACGTTGATACATTCATCTTAGAACCAGGCAAAGATAATCATATTAATATTTCACATCGTACGGACCTTCAAAACGTCTTACGTGAAGTCTTAAAAGTACCTGAACTTATCTTAATTCCAGTTGGTAACGGCGATGCTGTTGTTGCACCTCGTGAACAATGGAATGATGGATCAAATACATTAGCAATTGCACCAAATACAGTTGTGACTTATAACCGTAACTATGTTTCAAATGAAGTTTTAAGAAGTTATGGCATTAAAGTGATTGAAGTTATTTCAGCCGAATTATCACGAGGTCGTGGTGGTCCACGTTGTATGAGTATGCCTATTGTTCGTGAAGATTTAAAAAAATAAAAATTAAAAAAGGTGGAAAATAACATGTCAAATACAGTCTTTCAAGGTCGCAGTCTTTTAGCAGAAAAAGATTTCACTCCAGAAGAATTAGAATACTTAATCGATTTCTCAATCCATTTAAAAGATTTGAAAAAACGTGGTATTCCACATAAATATCTTCAAGGTAAGAATATTGCCTTACTTTTTGAAAAAAATTCAACAAGAACACGTGCTGCTTTCACAACAGCATCAGTTGATTTAGGTGCACATCCTGAATTTCTTGGTAAAAATGATATTCAATTAGGTAAAAAAGAATCAGTTGAAGATACAGCTAAAGTTTTAGGTAGCATGTTTGATGGGATTGAATTCCGCGGATTCAGCCAAGATGTTGTTGAAGGATTAGCTAAATTCTCAGGTGTTCCTGTATGGAATGGTTTAACTGATGAATGGCATCCAACACAAATGATTGCCGATTTCATGACAGTTAAAGAAAACTTTGGTAAATTAAAAGGCATCACATTAACATACGTTGGTGATGGACGTAACAATATGGCTAACAGTCTTTTAGTTACTGGATCAATGCTAGGTGTCAATATTCATATCGTTGCACCTGACTCATTACAACCAACTGAAGAAATTCAAAAATTTGCTGCTGAATTTGCTAAAAAATCAGGCAGTCAAAATATGATTACTTCAGACGTTGATAAGGGTGTTAAAGGTTCAGATATTCTTTACACTGATGTTTGGGTATCAATGGGTGAAGAAGATAAATTTGAAGAACGTATTAAAACATTAAAACCATACCAATTAAATATGGACATGGTTAAAAAGACTGGCAATGAGAACATGATCATTATGCATTGTTTACCAGCATTCCATGGTATTGAAACTGAATATGGTAAAGAAATGTTTGAAAAATACGGTGTTAGAGAAATGGAAATTACTGACGAAGCATTCCGTAGTAAATATGCACGTCAATTTGAAGAAGCAGAAAACAGAATGCATTCTATCAAAGCAATTATGGCTGCAACTGCAGGAAACTTATTCATTCCACGTGTTTAATAACGTAACGATAGTTTGTTTTTAACGGTGAAAGTAACTTAACAGGGAAGTGTCTCTGCAAAAAAATAGGCTGTCATTAGGGGGACTAATCTGGAGCAAGACTTTAGATTAGTTCCTCTTTTATTTTTAATTAAAGAAAGAAGGCAGTTAAATTATGGACGAAAAACATACAGTTAAAAAAATTAGTTTACTAGCGTTAGTAGCGTTAGTTATCAGTTCTTCTATTGGTGGTGGGGTCTTCGGATTAACTTCCGATTTGGCCAATGCATCGTCTCCAGGTCCTGCATTAATTGGTTGGGTCATTGTAGGAATTGGTATTTTGATGTTATCACTTTCTTTGAACAATTTATTAAATAAAGAACCAGAATTAGAAGGTATCTTCACTTATGCAGAAAAAGGCTTTGGTCCTTTCGCTGGATTCATTAGTGGTTGGGGTTACTGGCTATCTGCTTGGTTGGGAAACGTTGCGTTTGCAACTATCTTGATGAGTGCGGTTGGGTATTTCTTTCCTATCTTCAAATCAGGGCAAAATATACCTTCAATTTTGATTGCTAGTATTCTTTGTTGGTCGTTAACATATTTCGTTAATCGTGGTATTGAAGGTGCTGCAGCAATTAATGCAATTGTCACAGTCTGCAAATTGATTCCAATTTTTGTTTTTATTGTTGTTGCTATATTCTTATTCAAAATCGATATTTTTACAGCTAACTTCTGGGGTACGATGAGCCATAATTTTGTCGTTGGTGATGTCGCATCTCAAATTAAAAAATGCATGATGGTTATGATGTGGGTCTTCGTTGGTATCGAAGGTGCGTCAATGTTGTCTTCACGTGCAGAAAAGAAATCTGACGCAGGTAAAGCAACCATTATTGGTTTGATTAGTTTACTAGTCGTTTATGTCCTAGCTTCAATGTTACCTTATGGAATTTTGACACAAGCACAATTAGCTTCAATTCATCAACCAGCAATGCTCTACATCGCTGTTGAAATGGTTGGACCAGTTGGTGGTTACGTCATTGGAATTGGTTTAATTATATCAATTTTAGGTGCATGGTTATCATGGACAATGCTTCCAGCAGAAACGATGTTATTAATGGCTAAAAGTAAATTATTACCTAGTTACTTCGGTAAAGTTAATGACAAAAAAGCACCAACGTTTGCCTTAATTTTGACAGGTGGATTAGTGCAATTATTCCTTTTCACACTTTTATTTACAGATAAAGCATATAACTTTGCTTATTCATTATGTACAGCTTCAATTATTGTTTGTTATATCTTAGTGGCTATGTATCAAGTTAAATATTCAATTCAACATATTAATGAAAAAGGGAACAAGGCACAATTAACATATGGTTTAATTGCGTTAATATTCCAAGTTTCCGGCATTATTATGGCTGGTATTAGTTACTTATTACTTTGCTTAATTGCTTACATTCCAGGAATTTATTTTTATGGAAAAGCAAGACAAGCACAAGGTGAGAAATTCTTATCAAAAAGTGAAATTGGTATAACCCTGGTTATAGTCATCGGTGCTTGTATTGGTATCTGGCTGATTGCATCAGGCAGAATGGTTGTTTAATCACAGATAAGGAAGTGTAGGCTCATGGAAATAGCAGGATTTGGGGTAGAAGAATGGTTGAATGTCTACGAAAATGATGCAACTTATGACATTGCACAGAGCACCATTTCATCTATGAAAATGGCTGAATTATTGACAATTAATCGAGAAGACAGTCAGTTATTTTATCAAAAATTAGATCAACAGAAGATGAACTACGGTTGGATCGAAGGGTCACCTGAATTTAAAGAAGAAGTTAGTAAGTTATATCAAACGGTTAAACCAGATCAAGTTTTACAAACAAATGGGGCAACGGGGGCTAACCAATTAGCCTTATATGCTCTGATTGAACCGGGAGATCATGTTATTTCAATGTATCCTAGTTACCAACAATTGTATGACATTCCTAAATCGTTAGGAGCAGAAGTAGATTTTTGGCATATTTCTGAAGAAAATCAATGGATGCCAGATATTGCCGAGTTAAAGAAATTAATTCGTCCAGATACAAAAATGATTTGTTTGAATAATGCTAATAATCCAACTGGAACAGTAATTGAAACGAAATTAATGACCGAAATAGTAAAAATTGCTAAAAAGGTTGGTGCGTATGTTTTGGTTGATGAGGTTTATCTACCATTAGATGACACAACAGACGTTAGTTCCATTGTTGATTTATATGATAAAGGTATTTCAACTAATAGTTTGTCAAAAACGTATTCAACACCGGGTATCAGGATTGGTTGGACGGTTGCTAATCAAACAGTGACAGACATTTTCAGAAAATATCGTGATTACACTATGATTTGTGCAGGTGTTTTTAATGATCAAATGGCTGTACATATTCTTAAAAATAAAGACTTAGTATTGGCTAGAAACCGAAAAATTGTTAAACATAATTTACAAATTTTAACAGATTGGGTGGACAATGAACCGGCAGTTAGTTTAGTCGTGCCAAAGGCTGTTTCGACATCGTTCATTAAATTTGAAACGATTGAAGACGATGAGACATTTTGTAAGAAACTATTAAAAGATTACGGTGTGTTACTGGTACCAGGTAGTCGATTTGGATTATCAGGACACGCTAGATTAGGTTATTGTGCAGAAGAATCAGTTTTAAAAGAAGGTTTGAAACGATTATCACAAGCTTTACATGAATGAATAAAAAATGAGGAGTGGATTAATATGTCAAGAAAAATTGTGATTGCTTTAGGTGGAAATGCTATTTTGTCAAAGGATGCTAGTGCTGAAGCACAACAAAGAGCATTGCGTGAAACAGCTGAATATTTAGTTAAATTTGTCGAAAAGGGTGATAATTTAATTATTTCTCATGGTAATGGGCCACAAGTTGGGAACTTGTTGTTGCAACAAGCAGCTGCAATATCTGAAAAGAATCCAGCGCTACCATTAGACACCTGTGTTGCAATGACACAAGGAAGTATTGGTTATTGGATGCAAAATGCACTAGATAATGCATTGGCTGAAAAAGGAATTGAGAAAGAAGTCGCAACTATTGTGACACAAGTTATTGTTGATCAAAATGATGACGCATTTAGTAATCCAACAAAACCAATTGGTCCCTTTTATACAGAAACAGCTGCTAAAGCTGAAATGGCTGCACATGCTGATATGACGTTTGTTGAAGATGCAGGACGTGGCTGGCGCCGTGTCGTTCCTTCACCACGTCCAACAGGAATTAAAGAATATAAAACAATTGACCGTTTAACAGAGAATGGTGTTATTTCAATTTCTGTTGGTGGCGGTGGTGTGCCCGTTGTTGAGGAAAATGGCAAATTACATGGGGTAGAAGCTGTTATTGATAAAGATTTTGCTTCAGAAAAATTAGCTGAATTAGTGGATGCTGATTTACTTATTATCTTGACGAGTGTTGACAATGTTTACGTTAACTTTAATAAACCAAATCAAGAAAAATTAGAAAATGTGACTGTTTCTCAATTGAAAGAATATATTAAAGAAGATCAATTTGCTAAAGGAAGCATGTTACCTAAGATAGAAGCAGCAATTGAATTTGTGGATGCAAGTCAGAAAGGTCGCGCAATTGTGACTTCATTAGAGAATATTAGTCAATTGTTAGATAACGATGCTGGAACTGTCATCGTTAAAGGTTAAATAGAAAAAATGCGCGTTTAAGATGAATAAACGAACAATGTTGTAAGGTTGATTGAGGCTATTGGATATCCATGTTAAATTTGTAGGTGGAGAGAGTTTGGAAACTTAGTGGAGGGGATCAATATGGGACAAAAAAGTAAAGATGTACCCCAATATATGCAATATTTAAGACAATTATCGGATTTTGAAACGTTAACTGATGCAGAAGCAAATTTACTAATGAATAATATGAGTATTAAGTCGTTTCAAAAAGGGCAAGTTCTTTTTGATGAAACAGATCAACGGGCACGTTTCTATTTTTTAATAGAAGGCGTGATACGCGTTGAACGATTTGATATTGATGGTGATTTTGGCTTCTTTTCATACATTAAAAATGACTTGGGTTTTCCCTATCGAGGACTATTAAGTGACAAGAATTATCCGTATTTGGCAAGAGCGATGACAGATATTCAAATTGTCTACTTTCCAATGGCCTTGGTTGAAAAAATATTAAAGCAAAATATTTTAATGGCAACTCGAGCAATTAAAGAAATGTCGACTATCTTAAGCGCTACAGAAAATCAAGTTCAAAGAATGGTAACATCAAGTGCACATAATCGGATTGTTCAAGCTATCAATATTTTGGCAGAGCAATTAGGTGCTGACTTTACGCAAAAGCATGTCACGATTCCTTATCATGTCACGATTAAGGAGCTGGCTCTAGTGAGTGGAACCACTCGTGAAACAGCCGGACAAGTGATTAAATGTTTGGCTCAAAATAAGGAAATTATTTTTGAACGACAACAGTTAACACTATTAGAAGGCTGGTTTGCTGATCAGAGTTTTGACCGGCAAGAGCGTATCTTTAAGTTATAATTTGAATAAAAATGACCCTATGATTTTGGCTTAGCCAGGTCATAGGGTCATTTTATTTAAAATAAGAGTGTGATTAAACCAACTGCTAATAAGACTTGAACAAGCATGATACCACCAGCGTATAGTAGTAAACGCTTGCCTTGATTGAATAAAGATCTTAAATTTAAACGAAGACCAATGGCGGCTAAGGCAATAATTTCACACCAAGTACTTAGAAAATGGGCAATTCCACCGATTGGTGAGGGCAAAAAGTGTAAACTATTAAGGATACAGAGTGTTAAAAAGCCAATAACATACCAAGGAACTAAAGTTGATTTTTTGGTTGTTACCTGCGCTGTTTGGTGACTAGGTTGATTTTTTCGATGTAAGTAACCGAAAATGCTAATGACGAAAACTAAACAAATGATTCGTAGTATTTTAAATAGAGTAGCCGTTACGATGACATGTTGATTTAGCATCGTTGCGCTGGCAACAACTTGACCAACAGATTGCACAGTTCCACCAATTAAAACCCCTCTGAGTACGTTATTGCCACCCCAGAGAAGTGTGCCAAGTACTGGTAAAGTTAACATCAAAATGGTTCCCATTAGATTTACCAATGTAATTGAAATACCAATTTCTTCATTATCAGCATCGATTACAGGTCCAATAGCACCAATGGCCGAAGAACCGCAGACTGCATTTCCCCCAGCCATTAATAAGTAGGTTCCTTCACTAAAAGCTAATCTTTTTCCTAACCAAATTGCAAAAATGATTGTGATGCTCATTTGAATAAAAGTGAACAATAGACCATTTAAACCAATCTCTTTAATACTCTGAAATGTAATTGTGGCGCCTAGTAAAAGAACGGAATATTCTAGTAACCGTTTCTCAGAAAATTTAGTTCCAGCGGTTAGTGTGGGTTGCTGTAAAATAGTATTGCCTAAAATAATACCAATGAATAGGGCAATAGTCGCACCGCCCAACATAGGTAGCCAGAGTTTAGCGATAAAAAAGCTGGCAAGACCAATTAATAGAGCAACGATAAAGCCTGGTAGTAAATTAATTATTTTTTTCAAATTGTTCATCCTCTCTAAACGTTACTTTAACTATAGTAGATTTGTTTCAATTAATAAAATAAATCTTTATAATAAGTACTATTAATAAAATGAATGGAAGTGGCTGCTATTTTTAAAAATTTAGAAATTTTCAAATCAGTTTACGAAACAAGAAATTTTACAATTAGTGCGCAATTATTATTTTTATCCCAACCAACAATTTCAGTTCAAATTAAACAGTTAGAAGCAAGGTTAGGTGTTACCTTGTTTGAAAGAAATGGACGTCAGCAAATTATACCTACCGAAAGTGGCAAGTTACTCTATCAACAAACACAACAATTGCTAGACTTGTGGCAACAAGATTTATTTGCCTTACAACATCAAAAAAGTGATCAGAAAATTGCCTGTAAGGTTGCTGCATCACATACGACTGCTGCCTATTTACTACCAAAATTATTACGTCAAAACAAAGAAGCTATGAAACAATTAGAATTAGAAATTAGTGTGCTTAACTCATCACAAATTATGGAAAATTTGAAACAACATAAGTTAGATTTCGGATTTATTGAAAAACCATTAACGGAGAAAAATATCAATCGCCAATCCTTGACGACTGATCAGTTAGTTTGGGCGGGTGATACGACAGAACCTTGGCTCCTTAGGGAACAGGGATCGGGTGTTTATCACTATTCAATTAATTATTTAAAAGCGAATAATTTAACTTTGGAACATTTCATGACGGTTAAAAGTAACTCGTTAATTATTCAATTACTGAGACAAGGAATTGGACAGTCAATTATTTCAAGCGCAGCGCTAGCCGATTATCCTGAAATACCAGTTAAAACATTAGCCAAACAGTATCAACGTGAGTTTTATCTGGTTTCAAGGAACGAATTACCCAAACCAATTGAAGCCTTTGTGGCACAACTAGCGAATGCGTTTACCGAATAACCAATTCGTTAAATTTTGTGAACGTTATCATTTATACTAAAAGTAGGATAAATAACTTGCTTACTTTTAGTAAGTGTGATAATTTAAGCTTATAAAATAAATTGGGGGCATCAATTATGAATACTAAATTATTAGGACTACATCACATTACAGCTATTACTTCAAGTTCACCAAAAATGTTCCGTTTTATGACAGAAATATTAGGCTTACATTTAATTAAAAAGACCGTTAACCAAGATGATATTAGAACATACCATTTATATTTTACAGATGATATGGGATCAGCAGGAACTGATATTACATTTTTTGATTTTCCTGGTTTATTTCAAGGGACAAAAGGTAAAAATGGCATTTCAAGAATTGGTTTTAGAGTTCCCAGCGATGACGCATTAGATTTCTGGGCAGAACGATTTGATGATAACGATATTGAACATGACGATATTGAAATGAATTTTGGTAGTAAAACAATGAATTTTTATGATTTTGATCATGAACAATATCAATTGATTTCTGACGAACGGAACCATGGCGTAGAAGCTGGGACACCTTATTTATACAGCCCAGTTCCTAAAATGTTCGCAATTAGTGGCTTAGGCACAACGATCATTACAGTGGATTATCCAGAACGTATGGATATCGTATTAACAAAATTAATGGGATTTGATAAAATTGCGACAGAAGATCAACGTACCTTATATGAATTAAACGATGGGGGCCATGGCGCGCAAGTTATTATTGAAGAAAGTCGTGTTTTACCAAATGAAATTCAAGCATATGGGACAGTACATCATATCGCTTTTAGAACTGAAGATGACGAATCACTAAAATACTGGATTGATCGAATCCAAAGTGCTGGACTTAGTGATTCAGGTTTCGTGGATCGTTTCTATTTCAAATCAGAATACTTCCGTCCTGGTGAAGGTGTCTTGTTTGAAATTGCAACGGATGGTCCTGGATTCTTACAAGATGAAACGTATGAAGAAGCTGGTATTCATTTAGAATTACCACCATTCTTGGAAGATCAACGTGCAGATATTGAAGCACACTTGGTTAATTTTAATTCAGATAAGAAGATATAATTATGACAGAAGCAATCACGTCTTACAAACCTGGTAAAGCAGGCAATGCCACCGTTTTGATGTTACATGGAACGGGTGGAACAGAGTCTGATTTGTTGTCAATTGCGGACTTTTTAGCACCAGATAGTCCTAAAATTGGGATTCGTGGACGGTTAGTTGAGAATGATTTAACGCGTTATTTTGCTCATTTACCAGACGGTGGTTTTGATTTAAATAGTTTGGCTGTAGAGACAAAATGGCTAATGACTGTGATTGATGAATTAGCAGTTGAGTATGCGTTTGACCCAACAAAATTGATTGTTCTGGGTTATTCTAATGGGGCTAACGTTGCATACTATTCATTATTGACTGGTCAGGCTCAATTTAAAACAGCTGTGTTATTACACCCAATGATATTATCATCGGATGTTAAAACGGATATCGATTTAAGTGACATCAAAATTTGGGGATCGCATGGCTTTTTGGATCCAATTGTCTCAAAATCAAATTTTGGTGAGTTGAAGAATTTCTGTCAGCAGGCTGATATTGATTTCACAAGTTTTGAAGCGGAACAGTCACATCAAATTTCAGAATCAGAATTGATGGATGCCAAGCAGTGGTTGGATGAGACAAATAGATTAAAAATTGAGGAATAAAGACTAAATGATTTCATTTAATAGTAACGATTTATCGACTAAAAATCAGTACAAATTAATGTCTGGAACCTTGATTCCAAGACCAATAGCATGGGTTACTAGTGCGAACGAGGCGGGGCTAATTAATTTAGCTCCGTTTAGTTTTTTCAGTGTTGTTTCGGATCAATTGCCATTAATGTCAGTCTCAATTAATCGACGTAAAGATGGCACGATGAAGCATACCGCTGCAAATCTAGTTAAAACGAAACAGGCTGTTGTCCAATTGCCAACTCGTGAATTGATGGAATTAGTCAATCAGAGTGCGGCAAGTTTTGGTTCGGATGAAAGTGAAGTTGCTGAGCTGGGCTTAGAGACGATACCAAGTAATAGTGTTTCTGTGCCAGGAATTAAGGACGTTAAAGCTAGATTTGAAGTGAAATTAAACCAACATGTTCCTATCATGAATGATGGCAAAATTATCACAGATTTATTTATTCTCGAGGTGGTTTATTTCCATATTGAGGATGATATTTTAGACCAAGATAAAATGTATATTGATGCTAAAAAGCTGAATCCAGTGGCGAGGCTGGCCGGGCCAGAGTACGCTAATCTAGGTGAGCGCTACAAACTGATCCGACCAAAATAAAAGACATGACTTAGTTGAAACTAGCGGTTCTATATTTTTGAGTGTTGATGAGAAATCATCAGCACTTTTTTTTCGCAAAAAAAAGAACATAAAGTTTTCACCTGCTAAAATTTTAGCAGGTGAGAACCTCATGTCTGAGTTGCTTAACTGATATTTAAGTAATTAATTTGGTTGGAGTGTCATGTCTCAGGTCAATTTATTATATATATAAACGGCACCACCACTCACTAGTCCAAGTATAATTAACAATAAAATAATACCTAATGTTTTATTGCTAATTATTGGGAGCAGATATTTCTGTCCAATAGCGAGTCCCAAAAGAGCAATTACCACGGGAATTAAACGTTCAATAATAGATTTCATTATAGCCTCCTTTTATTGATAGCCCCAGCCTGCTAAATGTTTACCACCAATTTTAATCCAAATCCCTTTTGATCTTGCTTTAGAAGATGCCTTGCCTAAAGCTCCAATAATTATTGTAGTTGATGCTCCTGCAGCTGCTCCGGTAATACCAATAGATGCTAATAAAGGCCCTGCATATACTCCGGCTGCACCAATTCCACCCCAAATTAGTACTTTACAAATAGCAGAATTTAAATAAAGAGTAAATCCTTTTTTATTTCCTTTTATATAAGTACCGCCGTGTCTTAATAAATCATCATGCAAGGCATCTTTGATAACAGAACTTGGAATTTTTGCATAAGAGGTAGGATCAGTTTGTTTTAGATAATTCAAAAATTGCCTATTAGTTATGGTGTAATCTGATGAAGTATTAGATTCAGTATAAGTATGAAATGTAAACTCATTATTGATATTCAGTAGTAAGTATATTTTAACATAGGTTGTAAAAATACTTATAGATAATAATTTTACAACCTAATTAAAGGTAATCCAAAAAAATATTATCATCAATATAAAAATGTAAGTGAAAAGCTATATCGTATTAAAAGGGATAAGAAATGTAAAAATTGGGACTGGTGGGAGGTTTTATGGAAAATATTGCGCAACAATTGAAAGATACTAGGGTGAAAAATGGGTATACACAAAATGAAGTTGCAACTATTTTGTGTATAACGCGACAATCTATATCTAAATGGACGAACATATCCAGATTTAGATAATTTAGTATTGCTCAGTGATTTGTATAAAACACTATTAGATGACTTGGTGAGAAAAAATAAGGAATTACAAACTAATACGGAATCTATTAAGAAAAAAAGAAAAATATTCAATTATATCAGAATAATAATCAAGGTATTTTTCTTTTAATTCTTTCTTTAGCGTCTGCTATAATTCCGCCCGTTGGCATACTTTTACCAATGTATATTATTTGGAAAAATACAAAATATAATAGTTGGTATAAAATAATTTATATCGTTTCAATTTTTGTTATTATAATTAGTTTGATAGGTACAATGATATTTTTACAAGATAATTGGTTAGAGCCAACTAATATAACTATTTATCGAGTTAAGTAGTTAAGGAAATCTTATTATTACTAAATTTTAGTGTAATAATTTGATTTGAAGTAAATGCGGCAATGTGTCTTATAAATATTTATTCGTTTATTAGAGATGAAGCCTTAATGAGCTTTTTAGATTAACGTTACTCAAACTTAGTATGATGAATATGGAAAGTTAGTTAAATTTCAACAATATTTTTGTCCGGATATTTGACAAAGAATCAGAATCCGATTTGATTTTTTTGGTCAGTCACTACATTTTAAATATAAAAAAGGGCGGTCAATTATCAAAATTGACCGCCCTTGGCAGTTGGAAATAATTATTTTGTTACCTATTATTCCTTCAACAAGTGATGAGTTAACAGGTAGTTTCGTGCGACAGTAGCCGCTTTTTCGTGCTTAACGGTAACGGCATAATTCATAGTTTGCATGTCGGAAACTGTAATTTTTCCGGATAATTTGCTTAATATCCCTTTTATTTCTGGATGTTCACGAATTGTTTTATCTGATAACAATGGGGCACCCTGATAAGGTGGGAAGAACGACTTGTCATCCTTTAACATAACTAAATGATATTGTTTAATTTGCGAATCGGTTGTGTAGCCATCCACTAAATTAACTTTGCCATTAGCGATTGCTGTATAGCGAATAGTGGGTTCCATCGTTTTTACACTAGTGAAATTAAGGTCATAGGCCTTTTTGAGTCCAGGATAGCCATCTGATAATTGATAGAAATCAGGGTCAAAGCCAGCATGGATTTGGGCACTAACGCTTTTTAAATCACTGATTGTTTTCAAATGATACTTTTTAGCTAACGATTGAGTAACAGCTAATGTATAACCATTTTGATACTTCATGGGTGATAAATATGTCATTTGGTACTGATTTTTTAGCAAATTCGCTGCTACTTGATAGGTTTTATTTGGATTGTGTGTCACTTTTTGATTCGTTTTTACCAATGATTCAAGGACCGTCCCGGTAAATTCGGGATAAATATCTACTGAGCCTGAACGTAGTGCCTTAAATAAAAATGATGTGCCACCAAAATTAGGTTTAACTTGAACGTTCACCTGAGAATCATTAGATTCAATTAAATCCTTATACATATTAATTAGAATTTCAGGTTCACTACCCATTTTACCAGCAATGGTGATGGTTGATTTTGGTTGTGCTAAATACCGATAACCCGCAACACCGCCACCTAATAAAGCCATAATTAATAGGGTAATGCCGATTTTTTTACCAGAAAAAGAAATCATCTTTTTAATGATTAAACTAAATAAAATGGCAAGTAAAGCGGATAGGCCAGCGCCGATAATTAATAAAGAATTATCATTAGTTTCGATTCCCAAGATAATATAGGTTCCTAACCCACCAGCACCAATTAAAGCTGCTAAAGTTGCAGTACCAATAATCATGACGACTGCAATCCGAACGCCTGATACGATCATGGGTAACGCAATTGGCAACTCAAACTTGCGTAATTTCATCCAGCGAGTGAGGCCTAATGCCGTGGCGACTTCTTCTAGTTGTGGGTCAATCGAGGTTAGGCCGGAATAGGTATTTTGAAAAATTGGCATAACGGCGTAGGCCACTAACGCAATAATTGTTGGCACCATCCCAATCCCAACCAACGGAATTAAAATTCCTAATAACGCTAAACTGGGAATTGTTTGTAAAACGCTGGTTACTTGTAAAATGATTTCAGCTATTTTAGGACGATTCATGAGTAAAATGCCTAATGGAACGGCAATAATTACCGCAATGACTAGGGCAATGATTGAAATTTCAATATGTTGTAATAAGGCTTTAACTATTTCTGCATGCTGTGTCGTTAAAACGTGCCATACGGATCTCATTAGTCATGCCCCCTTGCTAAATAGGCTAATAAATCGTCTGTTGTTATTTTTAGATTACCTTGTGTCGTTGTCACGATGACAGAAGGGTGTTGTTGTAATTTTTGAGCAATTTCAGCCAAAGTGGTTGTTTCTGTTAGTGGTTCAGTGGCTTTTTCTGAACTGGATTCGCCTAGACTTAGTGATAATAAGCTTGCGACGGTTGTTTCTTCTTGTTCATCACGGAAAAATTCAGCAACAAATTTATTATTCGGATGCGTTAAAATTTCATGTGGGGTGCCCACTTGTTGTAAGATGCCATCTTTCATGACCGCTAACTGAGTCCCTAATTTCAATGCTTCTCTCATATCGTGCGTGACAAAAATAAAAGTGACATCCAGTTGGGCATGTAATTGCGTAATAATTTGTTGTAACTGTTGACGGGACAAGGGATCTAAAGCACTGAAAGGTTCGTCCATTAAAACGAGCTTTGGTTTGGTTGCTAAAGCACGAACAATACCAACGCGTTGGGCTTCACCACCTGATAATTCGTGGGGCATGCGTTGTAAAAAGAGCGCTGGGTCAAGACCCACTTGTTGTAATAAGTCACTCACTCGTGCTAATTGATCAGCGCGGCTATAACCTAAGACTTCTAATTGTAAGGCCGCATTTTGTTCGACTGTCATGTTTGGAAACAAGGCGCCTGTCTGTAAAACATAGCCGATTGATCGGCGTAATTGTTCCAAATCCATTGTGCTTGCATCTTGGTTATCAATTAATATTTTACCGGTAGTTGGTGTAATCAGTTGGTTAATCATTTTCAATAAGGTTGTTTTGCCACTACCTGAAGGACCGACTAATACAAATAATTCGCCGTCATTAATCGTTAAACTTAAATCTTTGAGGGCTAATTCTGTATCATATTGTTTATTTACTTTGACAAATTCAATCATTTATAAGCTCCTATTTAATACTTTTGAAGTAACAACTATCTATGATAATAGTGTTTGTTCATTTATTTGTCAATTGATATACTTGACATTTTATTTATTTAATCTTATATTTGTAACTATATTAGTTACATGAGAAAGCAGGTGCATGATTGCGAATTTCTACCCGTTATAGTGATGCGATTCACATTTTGGCATTCATAGAGATTTATCAAGAGGCTAAATTAACTAGTGACCTTATTGCCAGTAGTGTTGAAACGTCCCCAGTTGTCGTGAGACGGCTAATGGGACAGTTAAGGGAGGCTAATTTGATTACGACAAAACAGGGCAGTGCCCAACCTCGTTTGACTAAATCTGCAGATGAGATAAGTTTGCTAGACGTTTATTTGGCTGTAGAATCTGACCAAACCTTATTTGAGGTTGATAAAAAAACAAATCCTGAATGTATTGTTGGTGGCAATATTCAAGCTATTTTAGAGGCACAATATCAACAAGCGACTCTCGCCGCTCAAGTTAGTCTTAATCATACAAGTTTACAAGAAATTATTGATCAAATTTTAGTTGCTCAAAAAAAGAAACTTATTATTGGAGGTTAGTGAAATGAACTATACAGTTACGGGGGCTACCGGTAATTTAGGGACTGCTATTACAGAACAATTGATGCAGCGCGTTGCTACTGACGAAATCCGGTTAGCTGTCCATACCTTAGCGAAGGCAGCCGTTTTTGAAAAACAAGGAATTGAAACGCTAGCAATAGATTACTTTGATCAGAATAGTTTGCTAACTGCGTTCGATAAAACTGACGTCTTAATCTATGTTGCTAGTAAGAGTCATGACAGTTTTAGCCGTGTTACTGAACTAGAAAATGTGATAAAAGCGGCTGAAAAGGCACATGTAGGCCACTTTATTTCGATGGGATTTATTGCCGATCAAGTTGATAATCCTTTTGATCTTAGTGCTTTTTATGGGTATTTACCTCGTCGATTGGCTAGTTCTAACTTAAATTTCACAATTTTGCGTAATGCATTATATGCTGATCCGTTAATTCCTTATTTACCTGAATTAATCGAACGAAAGAATGTGATTTATCCAATTAACGAGCAAGCATTATCATTTATCAGCTTAGAGGATAGCGCTGAGGCCTTCGCAACGGTTGCGACTAAGCCTGAATTACAGGTTAATAATAAAATTTACACTTTAACGCAATCACAAAATTATACGATGCCACAATTAGCTGCGCTATTATCTGAAGTTTCACATCATCATATTGGTTATCAACCAGTGACATTGACAACATTTGCTGATATGTATAATGATGGAGATGAAGGGCACATGTTATCGTCAATGTATGCCGGCGGTGCACTTGGGTTGCTTTCAGAAGTTTCCAACGATTTTGTGACAATTACTGGGCATGCTGCGACTGATTTAACTCATTTTTTAAATTCGAAATTTCATTAGAGGTATGATTTTATAGGAAAGGTGTTGTCTTTGTGACGATACCTTTTTTAATTTGTTTCACGTGAAACAAATGATTACGATGTATAATTTGCACTAAAGAGTAGGAAAGAGTAGGATTAATGATAGAAGAGTAGGAAAGAGTAGCGCTGAAAAAAGAGTAAGAAAAGGTAGGTGTCATTTTATGGATAATCCGTTTAATCCGTCGTTTGATTATAATAATACGAGTTTCATCAGTGATAATTCAGTTTTAAATAACGTGATGGAATCTGTCGAGAATAGTAACAGTCGGTGGAGAACCACATTCATAATGGGGATGCGGGGAGCCGGTAAAACTAGTTTACTTACTTTTTTATCTAAAAAATTAAATAACCAACCTAATGTGATTCAGTTAATGTTATCTTCAACCGAAGAGTTATTAGATAACGTGATTGCAGGAATTGAACGTGAATTACCTAGTAATTTAAAAATTAAAGGTGTTGGCGTTAATGTACCTGGAGTCAGTTTAAACAGTGACGCTAAAGAAAGAAAATCGACATTTCAGTACGATGTAGAGGACTTGCTGCGACTAACAGAACATTCAGGTAAGACAGTCGTTCTTTTACTGGATGAAGTTCAAAATATAACGCCACAATTAAGAACTTTGTTTTCGGCATATCGCTCGTATCGATCATTAGGGTTACCGATTATAATTATTGCAGCCGGATTACCTTCAACGGTTGATTCAGTCATTAACGACAAAGCACTAACGTTTTTATTACGTTCAAATCAGGTTGTGCTAAAGCCGTTAGATCTAGCGATTATTAGTTCATCGTATATTGAACTATTTAAAAATCGTGGACTCGGTGTCCAACAAGCGATTGACATGGCAGATGCTTCTGCAGGTTATCCTTATATGTATCAATTATTAGGTGATTATGTGTGGGAACATGCTGAAAATCCAGTTAATCAGAGTAATATTGCAGATGCCATCTTATGGGCTAAGGTAGCTTTGTATCGCAATGTTTATATGAAAGTGATGACAGATTTAGCGCCAAATGCTCGTGAATTAGTACTCGCAATCCATAATTATGGCGGTATCGATGTGACAACTAAAGATTTACGGGAATCGATGAATTGGACGTTAAATAAGGTGACTACTTATAAAGCTGTTTTAAACCATTGGGGAATTACCGAAAAAACAGGATATGGGTTAATTAGTTTTAAAATGCCGTATTTTAATGATTTTATTGATCAAAATTATGATTAAAGAAAAACACCTCAAAATTTTTTGAGGTGTTTTTTTGTCAATTAGACTAAAAAATTGATAAATTAACATATTTATTTTGTAAAATTTTAAAGTCGTATGTTGTTAAATTTTGAATATCGTCTAAACCGTCAAACATGGCTGTGTAACTTCCAGCAAGCATCAAGTTTAAAGGAATGCCTTTATTCTGGCGAACTAAAATGATGGGTTTATGGTGAGCATGAGCGTAGCCGCATTCCCAGACGGTACCAGAATCGGCTTCATCATTATTTTCTTCCAATTGGTAATCAAGAACGGCAACAACAATATCTGCTTGGTCAATTTGGCGAATATCATTTTGGAAAGTAGCGGTTTGCCATTCAAATGTGCCAAATTCTGCGTCAGGATATTGGACATTTCCTGGTAAATGAATAGATTCGGCATCAATTGTTGGATTTTTACTGAGAAGTTCAGCTACTAAATCTAATCGTTCTTTTTGTTCTGGACTGAAGAATGGTCCTGCAAGATAAACACGTTTTTTTGTCATAGTTAAACTCCTTTAATTTCTGGTTTATTGAAATTGTTATTGGCGAATGTATCAAAAGAATGGCAAAGATACGCATTCATTAATTTAAGTATACTAATTGTAAAATAATAAATCAACGAATAATTCGGATATTAATCTCTATATTTTATTGTTTTTTTAAAATTCATTTAAAATAGCTAAAAGTCGAATGATTAAATATTGGTTATGTTTATAATTCGTCTTTTAAGTTGTAGTAAATGATTATAGGATGTAATTCGATTACTTATATTTATTGAAAATAGATAGTATATCGTAATAAAATATGGGATAATAAATTTGTTAATTGGGAAAAAAGAAGCAGGGAAATTAACAAATGAAGAAAAGGGAGATTTACAATTATGAACAAGCAACAAGCAACAAGCAACAAGCAACAAGCAACAAGCAACAAGCAACAGCATTAAAGGCAACTGGTAAACGGGCATTGTTTACGTCAATGGTAGCCGTATCATTACTAGGCGGTGCTACATCAATCGTATCCGCTAATACGACGAATGCTAACGATAACCAAACAGCTACTGCCGTAAATGCAAGTAAAGATACTAAGAAAGTTGTATATTTGGATGCTAACATCCCTGTAACACTGGGCGATAAAGATACTACCGTCTTTACTAAGGGAGTAAAAGGCACGCCGGGTGAAACAATTTATCTTGCCTCACCTACTATCAAGGGTTATCATCTTGAAGATCCAGGGGCCATCGTTATAATGACAATGTCAAAAGACGGAAAATCATGGTCTTACGGCGGATGGCCCGTTTACGTGAAGGATGCAGCGGGTTCAGGTTCTGAATCAAATTCAAATTCGTCAAGCAGTTCAAATAACTCAAATTCATCAAGTAATACGAACTCAAGTAGTTCAAGTCATGGGACAGGAAACACTGGGTCAAATGGTAGTTCGAATGGCGGTTCAGCAAACAACGCAAACACGTCAACAAGTACTAACAAAGTAACGACATCTGGCACGCAAGCTGCTATTAATACTGCAAAAGCAAAAGCGACAAGCACAATTAATAAAGCTAAAGATGTAACTCCCACAGCAAAAGCGGCTGCTACGTCACAAGTTGACAAAGCAACCACAGCTGCTGGTACAAAAGCCGTTGCTGATGCTGTAACAAAACCAGAAAACACAAAAACTGGTGATGTTCAAACAGGGGAAACCGATGTAATCCGTAACCTTGTAATCGCAATGACTACTGCTATTTCAGCAACAGCATTAGGCACATTCATCATTAAAAAAGTCTCAAAACAAAAATAATCATCTAAAACTAAAATAAATAACAAAGGGAGCCCTCATTTAATTGAGAGCTCCCTTTTAAGTATTAAAATAATGATTACGAATTAACGGTAACGGCCATTTTAGCGATGTTCTTTTAATGAAACGCTCACAAAAGTTCGTGATTTATCCGCTGAAACGGGTTGCCCAGCATCGTCAACTGTTGCGACACCAGTACACGTCCACAGGGTTAGTAACTTTGTGATTGAAGAAGTTGGGACATCAGTGGCCTGTACATCACTTCTTGATTTCATGTAGTCAATGTAGTCAGTCATTTCGGCGCCATTTGAAAAAATCATAGTGTGTGCCTTCGATGTTCCGCTGTTCGATTGTGTTGCGAAGACAGTGCCATCGTAGCGTTTAGTTCTTGTGTATACATAGACTTTACGGTGGGCATTAAAGTAATTTTTGTCAGCATACTTAACCAAGTCCGTGAACCGTGAGCCATCAAACATATCATGTCCGTAGATGAATGAATTTTTTTCTGAGAAGTTAGGTTTTTGACGGTAATCAAAAAATAGTTGACCTGACGTTGATGCTTTATCTGTTTCGTCATGGTGTAAGTAGAAGGTATTATCAGCACCTTGTAAGACGACATAATTAATTCGCGTCTGTGGGATATAGATCCAAGCTTTAATATTTGGATTAACTCGTTTTAACTTTTCCCAATTGATGTCCATTGATCCTTCATCGGATGTTTCTAAATTGGTTGTGGTAGATTTCTTAGTTTTTTTCACGACTTGTTTCGTTAATTTCGTTTCTTGCTTAACTTCATGGTTTACTTGATAGACTTGGTAAGCGTAGTAGCCAACAAAATAAAGACAGATTCCAATTAGCACAATAAATAAACTACCAATAATCAGTAATTTTGTTTTTTTGTTCTTGGTTGCTGCATATTTATCTTTATGGCTCGCCATTTGCAGTCCCTACTCCCTATCCAATATAAGTGTCATTCTAGCACTAATCAGGGTAGATTTCCATGTATTGGACACTATGAAGAGATGGATAGCGTGCTAGTTTGATATAGACAGTCAAAAGCCGTTAATAGTTAATTAATCAACAACCAGTTAAGTCGGTTATTAGTTATTTATTTGTGTTTATATCTAAAAAATTAAATTTAATTATTAAAAAGACGAACAATAAATAATATAATTATGTTTACATTCGTCAAAAAAGTGATAAGATGAAATCAACAAAAAAAGTTTAAAGGGGTATTTAAATGAAAACTCGTAAAGTTATTTTTGGTTCACTTTTATCATTAGGGTTAGTTTTAACATTAGCAGGCTGTGGTTCACAAGCAAAATCTGCAGCTGGTAAAACAACTAAGCATTCTGTCGCATTGGTGACTGATGGTGGTGGTATTGACGATAAATCATTTAATCAATCAGCATGGGAAGGTTTGAAATCATGGGGGAAAGAAAATAAATTTGCTAAAGGTGTTGGCGGTTACGATTACGCACAATCAACATCAGCTTCAGATTTTACACCTAACATTAATAAATTAATCAAAGCTAAATATAAAACAATCTTTGGTATAGGTTACCAAGTTCAAAAGAATATTTCTGATTCTGCTAAACAAAACTCAGATGTCAACTTTGCAATTGTTGATTCTGTTATTCCAAATCAAAAAAATGTCGCATCAGTTATGTTTAAAGCTGAACAATCATCATTCTTGGCCGGTGTTGCAGCTGCTGAAACAACTAAAACAAATAAAGTTGGATTCGTTGGTGGTGTTAAGAGTGATATTATTGAAGGCTTCCAAGCTGGATTCGAACAAGGTGTTAAAGCAGTTAACAAAAACATCACTATTGATGTTAAATATGCAGGTTCATTCTCAAAAGCTGATTTAGGTAAATCATTAGCTGATGCA
Organism: Dellaglioa sp. BT-FLS60; assembly: GCF_054941065.1. NCBI lineage: Bacteria > Bacillati > Bacillota > Bacilli > Lactobacillales > Lactobacillaceae > Dellaglioa > Dellaglioa sp. BT-FLS60. Next base: position 50,083 of record NZ_JBSOLI010000035.1, on the reverse strand, counting down.
ATGTACAATAACAAAGAAGATGTCATCTATCAAGCTGCCGGTGGAACTGGTAATGGTGTCTTCACTTCAGCTAAGAGTTTAGCTAAAGATGGTAAAAAAGTTTGGGTTATCGGTGTTGACCGTGATCAAAAATCAGATGGTAAATACAGTGGTGGTAATGTAACTTTAGCTTCATCTGTTAAAGAAGTTGGGACTGCCGTTCAAGATTTATCTGATAAAGCACTTAAAGGTAACTTCCCTGGTGGAAAAACAATTGAATATGACCTTAAAGATAAAGGTGTAACTTTAGTTAACGATAATATGCCAGCAAGTACTGTGAAAAAAGTTAATGCTTACAAAGCAAAAATTATCAACGGGGATATTTCAGTTAGTGCTAAAACAAAAGTAGATTAACTTAATAATTAAAATAGGTATCATTTAACAGAAATCTGGGGAGTTGCCGTCAAGGTGCTCTGCAGATTTCGTTTTGTAATCAGAAAGATGGGGTGAGATTAGTTTGACAGAGACAGTGGTAGAAATGAAACATATTACCAAACGTTTTGGACGCTTTGTTGCAAATGATGATATTTCATTATCCGTAAAAAAAGGCGAGATTGTTGCTCTTTTAGGTGAAAATGGTGCTGGTAAATCAACTTTAATGAGCCTATTATCAGGACTTAAAAAACCATCTTCAGGTGAAATTTTAATTAATAATAAGGTAGTAACTTTAGCCAGCCCACGACAGGCAACACAACACGGTATTGGTATGGTTCATCAACATTTTATGTTAATCGATGACTTTACCGTCCTTGAAAACATTATTTTAGGTGATGAAAAAACGAAACATGGCATGATTGATTATGCTAGTATCAGAAAAACAATTACGGAGCTAGCTGAGAAATACCACTTACAATTAGATTTAGATAAAAAAGTGGCTGATATTTCAGTTGGGATGCAACAACGTGTCGAAATTATGAAGACATTATATAGGGATGCAAAAATTCTTATATTTGATGAACCAACTGCGGCATTGACACCGCAAGAAATTGACAGTCTTTTAATCATTATTAAACGCCTCGCTTCAGAAGGAAAAGCTATTTTCTTAATTACACATAAATTAAGTGAAATTAAAGCAGTCGCGGATACTTGTGTCGTTGTTCGTGCAGGGAAAGTTATTGGAACAGTAACTGTTGCTGAAACGTCAACGGATATGATGGCAGAAATGATGGTTGGGCGCCAAGTGAACTTTACGGCTGAAAAAGTACCAACAAATCAAACAAAATTAGTGCTTGAACTTGATCATTTAACCGTCAAAGCTGATAAAGCAGTTGCCTCAGTTAATGATGTCAGCTTAAAGATTGCGACAGGTGAAATATTAGGAATTGCTGGGATTGATGGCAATGGACAATCTGAACTAATGGAAGCCATCACTGGCTTGCGCAAGGTTTCGAAGGGAACAATTAAGTTAAATGGTACTGATATTACGAAATTTAAGCCACGAAAGACAACACAAGCAGGGATTAGTAATATTCCTGAAGATCGTCAAAATGTCGGGCTTATTTTACCAATGTCAGTTTCGGATAACCTAATTCTTCAAGATTATTACCTACCAGGAAATCAGTCTAAAGGCTTATTAAACAAACATAAAATTAAGCAAGATGGACAAAAGTTGATGTCTGAATTTGATATTCGAGCAGAATCTATTGCAGAACCAGTAGGCTCATTATCGGGTGGAAATCAGCAGAAAGTTATTATTGCCCGGGAAATAAGTCGTAATCCCGATTTGTTAATCGCTGCTAATCCAACGCGTGGCTTGGATGTAGGGGCTATTGAATATGTCCATAAGCAGATTTTAAAGCAGCGAGAAAATGGCAAAGCTATTTTATTGGTTAGTTTTGAGCTAGATGAATTATTAAAATTATCTGATCGTATTGCAGTGATTCATCAAGGTAAGATTATGGGCACCGTTAAAACGGAAGGTGTTACAAAACAAGAATTAGGGTTCATGATGGCCGGACAAGCCATGCCAACTCATTAAAGGATAGAGGGATACAATATGCAAAATTCATCAAAATTATTTAAAATATTAGTTCCGTTGACCTCTGTCCTTGCTGGATTGGTCGTTGGCGCAATTATTATGATTATTTTTGGCTATGATCCAATTCTAAATTACACAAGTATGTTTACCGGGGCTCTAGGCGATGCAAATTCAATCGGTGAAACATTGCGTGAGCTAACGCCGTTAATCTTAACAGCACTTGGCTTTTCGATTGCAAGTACCGCTGGATTTTTCAATATTGGGGGTGCTGGACAAGCGTTGATGGGTTGGTTAGCATCAGTTAGTTTTGCGCTCAACTTCAGTAGTCTGCCACATTGGTTATTATTATTTGGTTCGATATTAGCGGGTGCTATTGCGGGTGGAATTTGGTCTGGGATTGCAGGTGTTTTAAAAGCGTATCTCGGTACAAGTGAAGTGATTACAACGATCATGCTGAATTATATTGCATTATATCTAAGTAGTTTTTTAGTTAAGAACTTCTTGGCACAGGATCAAAGTGATTTTTCAAAGACAATTCCAGTTGGTGCACGATTACGAACACCATTTTTGGAACATTTAACACAAAATTCAACCTTTAATTACGGGATTATTATTTCTTTAATAATGGTAATTGTTGTTTATTTCTTAATTCAACGGACTAAAGTTGGTTACGAATATCGTGCGGTTGGATTGAATGAAAAAGCAGCTAATTATGCTGGAATGAACGTTAAAAAAGTGATTATTAGTGCCATGGTTGTTTCTGGAATCCTTGCTGGACTTGGTGGTGCGGTTGAAGGGCTTGGAAATTATGAAAACATCTATATTATGACGACGTTACCTGATATTGGGTTCAATGGCATGGCCGTTTCACTATTAGCTAGTGGAAATCCAATTGGAATTATCTTTGCTGGCTTGTTATTTTCAATTTTAAAAATTGGTGGGTTGAGTATCTCAGTTATATCAACAACGCCACCCGAAATTGTTGATATTGTTATTGCGACAATTATCTTCTTTGTCGGGATTAATTACATTATTAAGTTAGGACTAGAAAAAGCGGCTAAGAAAAAGAATGATTCGAATCAGAAAGGGGAAAACTAATGTCAGTTATAACGATATTAATGACAATGGTTTCAACGGCCTTAATTTATTCGGCACCGTTAATTTTTACGGCGCTTGGTGGCACTTTCTCTGAACGAGGTGGAATCGTTAACGTTGGTTTAGAAGGAATTATGATTGTTGGTGCCTTTTCTGGCGCAGTTTTTAATTTAACTTATGGCTCAACCTTAGGTGCCGCGACGCCTTGGATAGGATTACTGGTTGCAGGTGTTTTCGGCCTTATTTTTTCAATTTTGCATGCTTTAGCAACGATTAATTTCCGTGCGGACCACATTGTTAGTGGCACAGTGCTAAATATGCTTGCGCCTGCACTATGTGTGTTTTTAACAAAGATTTTTTATGATGGTAAAGGGCAGACGCCTGTGCTTGAACAAAGTTTATCAACGTTCACGTTTCCTGGATTATCAAAAATTCCTTTCATTGGGAAAATCTTTTTTACGCGGACATCATTGTTAGCCTATATTGGTATTTTAATTGGGGTTATCAGCTGGTGGGTACTAACCAAGACTCGATTTGGCCTCAGACTCAGATCAGTTGGTGAAAATCCACAAGCGGCTGATACATTGGGGATTAATGTTTACTTAATGCGCTATTCAGGAGTCTTGATTTCAGGATTTTTAGGCGGTATTGGTGGTGGTATTATGTCACAATCAATTACACTGAATTTTAGTGTTTCGACAATTGCGGGACAAGGGTTCATGGCATTGGCCGCAATGATATTCGGTAAATGGCATCCATTAAAAGTGGTTGCTGCAGCGATTTTCTTTGGTATTTCTCAAAGTTTGGCAATTATTGGGGCTTATATTCCAGTTATTTCTAAAATTGATGATGTATGGTTCCAAATGGCACCCTATTTAATCACAATCGTTGTCCTAGCCCTCTTTATTGGTAAGTTTTATGCACCAGCAGCAGATGGTGAAACGTACGTTAAATCTAAATAAGTCATCAAAGTTAATGTCTCAGTTAGGAAGAGGCATTAATTTTTTGAAATAAAAGTAAACGCTTTCTTGAACATCTGGTTAAAATAGACTAATATTAATAGGAATAGATAAAAACAGTAAGCGGAGGAGATACAATGAAAACGACAACGAAAGATTTTGGTAATGACTATCAATTAATTACAATGACGAATGATAACGGGTTTGAATTATCACTGACAGATTTAGGTGCAAGAATTGTTAGTTTAAAAGTGCCAACAAGTACTGGTAAACGTGAAATTGTGCTGGGATTTGATTCAGCAAGCGAGTATTTAGAAAAAGATAGCTTCATTGGTGCATCAATTGGTCGCGTGGCTGGACGGATTAAAGATGGAAAGTTCAACATTGGTGATCAAAGTTACCAAGTTCAAATCAATGAAGGAACTAATACTTTACACGGTGGTACACCAGGATTTGATACAAAAAAATGGGCCTACAAAATAGTCGAAGGTCAAAATGAATCATCTGTTATTTTTCATTTAGAAAGCCCAGAAGGTGAACATGGATTCCCCGGAAATATGGCAATTGATGTCACATATACATTTGGTAACGACAACATCTGGCATCTAGAAACGACGGCTAAGACAGATAAGGATACGTTATATAACCCGACGAACCATGTTTACTTTAACGTCTCAGGAGATGTGACAGAGACAATTGATAATAACTTATTACAGGTGGACAGCGATTACTTTGCGCCATTAGAACCAGATTCAATTCCAACTGGTGAAAAAATGGCTGTTGCTGAAACAGCTTATGATTTCCGTCAACCTAAGTTGTTACATGACGTTTTCACAAGTGATTTTGCGCAAAAGAAACAGGTCGATGGGATTGATCATCCATTTTTCTTGAACAATCCTGCAGTTGGTAAGGAATCTGCCAAACTAGTAAGTTCAGATAAAGAAGTGTCTGTCTCAGTTTCAACTGATCAAACAAGTTTGGTTATTTTTACAGCTAATTTTGGTGAAGACACACCAATTATGCATGGTAAAAAGATTGCAAACCATGCCGCAATTACGTTTGAAACACAGGTGGCTCCTGGTTCAGAGAGATTCCCTGACTTTGGTGATATTGTATTGCGTGCTGGTGATACGTATAAAGCGGTCACAGAATTCAAATTAAATTAAATAGTTATTAAATGAACAGTCGTATTGAAAAAGACGGCTGTTTTTTTGTGGTTAATCTGTAAGTGTAAGTCGTACCATTTCATTCAAGAAAGAGGTAAACTTTACTTAAGAGTGAATAAAGGAGTGACTAATGATGACAGAATTAAAAAGAGTATTGGTTGTTGGATCGAATGGTCGAATTGGTAAAAAAGTGATAAGTAAATTAGCTGATAAGGGCTATCAAGTATTGGCTGGATCAAGGCATACAGATAATTTAGACCAAGAAAATATAACTTATGTTTACATCGATTTATTAGAAGGTGTGGCTAAGATGGTTAAAAATATGCAGGCCGTAGATGTTGTCTTATTCGTTGCTGGTTCTGGAGGCAAAGATTTAATGAAGATTGATTTAGATGGCGCAGTTAAAACAATGGAAGCAGCTGAATTAGCTCACGTAAAACGTTTTGTGATGTTGAGTAGTATTTACTCTTTAGATAGAGAAAAAATTGATCAATCTTCACTTAGAAATTATATGATAGCTAAATTTTATGCTGATAACTGGTTAATGAAGAATACACGTTTGGATTATACCATTCTTCAACCAGGTGCTTTAATAGAAAAAACAGGGACTGGAAAGGTCACACTCAATGATGGTCAAGCAGAGGAAAACTCACTTGATAATGTTGCTGATGTATTGGTTTCAGTTGTGTCGCATGACGATACAATTGGAAAAGTGATCACAATGCATGATGGTGATACAGCGATTGATGATGCGTTGGAAAATATTTAATTAGTAGCAGTTAAAAAAGAGTGTTCTAAAATGAGCTGAAAGTCTCATTTTAGAACACTCTTTTAAGTTTAAATAATTATTTTGAACGTTTTGTAGCATCTATGATGCCACTATCGGTAGTTGGTGCGATTTCCCAAAGAGAATTATAATGATAAGTTCCGGGTTTATCAAAATCTGATGTTGCAAAATCTAAAGTTAATTTTGCGTTATAATAAGATTTATTAATGACAGAACTCGAAGAACTATCAAGACCAGATGAGGGTAGCTCAAAGATTGGTTTTGAAGAACTAAAATCAATCTTATTTGATGTTGCTGGCTTCTCTTCAAAAGTCAGAGCATCACCATCTTTACTGGTTTGGACTTGTTTATACCATGATAATCGATCCTCTTTAAAGAGTGGATTAAGGGGGTCATTAGCCGCTGAGTCGTTCGTATTAACGGTTAAATCCCAGTTAACTTTAAATGGATTATCAATGGTTAAAGTACCTGATGCAGGTAATGATTTTTTGCCTGTAAGCTTGCTCTCACCTAATTTATAGGTGCCAAAATCAAAGTCTTTAGGGTAGGTAACTAAAAGATTACCTGTTACATTTAGTTGATATGAGATTGGTGTGTAATCGGGATCTTTTTCAGTTAAATTGGCATCTGAAATACTTTGATCTGATGAGTCTAATACTTTATTAATTGTATCGTCATCAGTTGCTGTGATTAAATACGAAATTTTATTTTTATGATAGAGATGATAGCCAATTAATTCATAATCTTCATCAATCTGATCACTGTCATTAGAATTCATGGAATAGGTTTTTTTATCAGAATAAGCCGTTCTATCATATTTATGAGCGGTATCTTGATATTGATCTTCTAGTGCAGTAATCGCATTTCCTGAATCAAAATCGATTGTATTAGTCTTGCTTGAAAATGTTTCATTTGCGTCAGTTAATGAACTAGCATCTGTATAATTTTTTGCATATTTTTGCCATTTACCATTATTTAAACGATACCATAAATAGTAAGTTTGATCATTTGGATTAATATTTAAAACAGTCTTATAATCTTTTTCTAGTGTTTGGAGCGTTGAAGCGTCAGCACCGAGGCTTGCATTATCCTGTTTAACAGTAGCTGAGGTCCGATTTACTGACCAATTCAATGTTTTAGTCGGTCCTGGAATAAAGGAATTATTTCCAGAGACTGTTGCAGATTGGATGGTTGGTTTAGTTGTATTCGTATCGCCATCTTTTAAGAATCCAGCGGGATCATCATCAGTACCAGCAACATCAAAATCACCGGAGTTAAAGCCGGCATCATTAGCAACTTCATCATTAATAGACATATTACCAACAATATTTTGTCCTGAAATGATGCTACCAACAAGAGGGCTACTGGTATTACTTGAGTAAGCATTAAGATCTATATCGGCATTAGGGGCTAATATTGATCCAGTAAAACCATTGCCTGTCGTAACTCCGAATGATAATTTTGTATTTTCTGTATTAAAATTATGCAGCAAGTGAGAAGAGGTATAATAAAGTGTTTTAATAGCACCTGAACCAGAATTTACAGTTGTGTCGGTAGCTGCAAGATTAACGCCTTTTGTAGCTATGCCAGAGGTGTTTTGGCCAGTAAAAGCAGTATCAGACTTATCAGTTGTGTAAGTTGCATCATCTTTTAAAGGTGCGTAGCCAGTAATGTGCATCCAAGCTGCATTTGTGAAATCAAATGAAGTGAAATTTTTATAGTTTAGAATGATGTATGGCATTTTGGTTGTACCAGAAGTAAAATTAAGTAAATTAATCGAAATGTCAGTAGCCGATTGGAAATGATCAATATCACCATTAATATCTACTACGATGACACCTTGTTTAGTTGATTTTTTATCCATATCAATATTGAGTTGAATAACATTACCATCGTTCCAATCACTTGGATTTTTGACAACATGGTCTGTATTTAGATCAATTGAGTTGATTGCATCATTGTATAGTGCATTTTTACCACTTACCTCACCAGTTTTTGAAACGGTTGTTGATGTGAAGTCAGCATAATAATCGCTAACTTTTCGGAGATTTGGCGCAGCATCTTTAAATGAAGTTACCTTATTTTTATTCATGCCAGGAAAGTCAGCAAGCGTATCGGCATTATCTTCAACTTCATGGAAACGAGCAACTGTGCTTGTTGTACTACTAGCAAATGCGTTTGAAAGTTCCTTGTCAGTAGGTGGATGTTCGATGAAAAATGTTAAATTTTTAGTCGCCGAGTAACGAAAACTCTTCACGTTGGCATACATTTGAAGAAGACCGTTACCAGATACGGTATCTGAAACCATTGAAGGATTCATTTTATCATAGGTATCCGTGTCAGAATCGCTTAGATTATCAGCAGAATAGTCTTGAATGGAATAGGAAGTATTATTATTAATTGATGATTTAAAGTCTTTTGCAAAATATTGGCCTTGTAAAGAGTGTATAGCATTAGTATCAAATGTGATAGACCCACCAGCAAATGCAGTCACACCGGTTGCGGCGCCTAATGGATATTGATCAGGTGGGGCATAGGCACCACTTGATTTTGAACTTGCTTGCACACTTGTGGTAATCGAAAAAAATAAAAGTAATCCCAAAAAAATACTTGTAGTAAACATGTAAACGCTATAAGTGTTGATATGTTTAGAATTAATCATGTCTTGTCTCCTCCGCCCAGGTCCCTATTGATTCTTATACAGATTATATGGTATTATTAGGTAAAGGTCAACGTCCCCTTTCTGAACATTGGCTCAAAAAAATAAACAAACTGGGAGGATTTTGAAAAAGAACTTATTTTTAATCGCAGCATTGGTACTTGGCTCAACAGCAGTTGTTAGCTCAAGTGTGTCAGCTGATGACGAAAAACCTGCATCTAACGCGGGTACTGCTACTTTAGACATCACACCAGGTACATTTAGTCAAACGGGTGCACCATCATTTAAATTTTCATCAGCATTAACTGAAAGTTTAATTAAAGGTAACGCTAATCTTACAGCTATTGGCGAGGATACGGATACGCAAAGTTTTAAAGTATCAGATTACTTAGGTACTGATGGTTGGAATGTTAACGTAAAATTAGGTAAATTTTCTGATCCTGATATTACTATTAATAACTTGAATATTGCCGCAGGTAAAGTAGAAGCTGATTCAATTGTCAAAGATGATGTCAAAGCAACTTCTGCTGATGTAGTGCCAGAAGGTGCTGCTGTATCTGTAGCAACAGCTGACAAAGGTGCTGGGGATACAACATTAACATATGTTGATAATGGTGCAACATTAAATCTTGGTGCAACGAAAACTGTTAAGGCAGATACAGCTCCTTTAACATGGACAGCTACTTCTGGAACAACTACAGAATCACTTAACTAAATTTAATATAATTCAGTAAAAAAGACCGCCTTAGGCAGTCTTTTTTTTTAAGGAGAAATGAGATAATGAAATTAAGAAAACTGTTTTTGAGTGTCTTAGCTATCCTAACGTTTACGATTGTTACCGTCTCGACGAATGTGTATGCTAAGTCTGAAGGTGCTGGATTTACAGTAACTAAAGTGACCCCAACGAATCAATATCGTGCAGCATCGCAATTTGATATTAAGGTAACGCCTAATTCAACACAAACGTTATCGTTAAATATTAAAAATTTGGAAAATGATACGAAAACAATTATTATCAGTCCAAATAATTCATACACAAATACAAATGGACTTATTGTGTATGATAAACCGACTGTAAAGAAACCAGCAATGGCTAAGTATCAATTTTCAGATCTTGTGTCAAAAAAACAAGAAGTTGTAGTCGGGCCTAAAAAAACGACCACGGCGACATTCACAGTTAAAACACCTGCGACTGCTTTTTCTGGGATTGTGCTAGGTGGGTTTAATGTACAAGAAAAAGTAATTAAAGAAAAAAGTGAAAAGAAGGGCTTAACGATTACAAATCGCTTTGCCTATGTTATTCAAGCAGTTATTAGAGAATCTAAAACGGCTGAGAACCCCGGCCCTAAACTAACAATTGGATTTTCTAAAGTAACGCTAAATGCTTTTAAGCATGTATCGCTACAAACAAATTTTCAAAATGATGTGCCGATTGTGATTGGTCCAACCACAATTAAAGCAACGATTACGGCAAAAGGTAGCTCTAAAGTTTTATATCGTAAAAATATTAAAAAAGTTGATTTTGCGCCATATGCTAATTTTAGTTACGCTTTGGATTTAACTAAATCTGACTTAAAAGCGGGTGACTATAATGTGCATTATGTGGCTACCGGAAATGGTAAATCATGGCAGACAACTAATCCATTTACGATTACTAAGGCAGATATCAAACGCATTAAGAAAGAAACAAAAACTCAAGTGAACTGGTTATTATGGTTAATTATTGGGATTATTGTGTTCTTGATTTTATTGGTCTTATTCTTGCTTTTCATTATTTTTAAAAGAAGAAAAAAAGATGAAGATGAAACGTTAGAAAAGTAACATAGCATTTAAAAAAGAAGGTCCGTTAAAAGGAATGTTGACATTCCTTTTAACGGACCTTCTTTTTATTATTCTTTTTCTGTTTTAATTTCATCAGGTGATGAAATTGACCAAGTTACAGTACTCTTAAAATCACCAGATTTTGCGATTTTTTTGGTTTGTAGTTCTAATAATAATTGTGATGAATAGTAATTTTTATTAATAATTGATGTCGTATCAGAACTGAAAATAGATGAATTTAAATCTAAAACGGGGTCTTTAGATTTAATTGTTGTTAGAGCTGATGGATTCCCATAAGTAAGGGGGTCGTCACCAATTGTGCTAGTTTGTAATTTTTCGGACCAACCAAGTTGTTCTGGTATGAAAAATGGATTACTTGGATTATTGGAATCATCAGCGTTAACAGTTAAATCCCAGTTGAGACCAAGCGGATTATCAACAGTTAGCACACCTGTTTTAGTTAGTGTAGAATGAATTTCGCCTAACTTAACTGTGCCAAAATCAAATGATTTCGGATAAGATGCTAAGAGATCGCCCGTGACATGTAAATTATATGAAATAGGTGTGTAGTCAGAATTTAATTTTGCAAGTTTTGAAGCAGAAATAGGATCACCAGTTGTACTACTTAATAGTTCATTAACTGTTTTACCACCATAGTCAGAGTAAGTGTCTGAATCAGTTGTTGATGTCACCAAATAAGAAATCTTATTTTTATGGAAAAGGTGGTAACCGATTAATTCATTATCACCAATTGCTTTCGAATAGGTTGTTCCATCAGTATAAGGTGTTTCATCATATTTATACTTAGCGTGCTTGTCATTATAGTATTTTTCAAGTGCATTGGTTTCTTTTGCAGTAATCTCTAATTTAGAACTTGTGAGTTCAGTGGTATCACCTTTTGAATATTTTTCCCAAGGACCATCATTGAAGCTATACCATAAAAAATAGTTATTCGTTTTATCTGCAGTCGATTTTGTATCCACGTTAATTGTGGTATTGAATGAATCCTTAGTTGTTTGAACAGTATCTTTTGGTATTTCGGCTGTAATATTATTTAACGAGTAATAAAAATCATAAGGCGTTACCTGTGGAATATAATGGGTCGTACCAGAACTAGTATCCGTAGACGTATATCCAGGTAGTGAAATTGATTTAATAGTGGGATGTGTCGAGTTACTTGAGTCCGGATTCTTTAAAAAATCTTGGACAGAATCATCGCCGAAATCATCAGACGCATTAAAAATACTTTGGTAAGCAAGGTCACTAGGAACAGTTAAATTACCAATGATATTTTGCCCAGTAATAATACTTCCATATAGGACACTTTGTTTTTGACCGTTAGCAGTTGCATCAATGTTAATGTCGGCACTAGGAGCTAATACAGAACCATACAAAGGACTCTTCCAACTTCCGACGAAAATTTGACCATTTTCAGTATTGAAGTTATTGACAATATGTGAAGAGGTATTATAGACGGATTTGACCTTTTTAGGATTTTTACCAGTCGTATCAATCGCAGTTGGATCATCTGTTAAAAGGCTTGTCGCTTTTGTGTCTGAACCGTTACTGTTTTGCCCAGTGAACAAGGTGCCCTTATTATTACCGTCTAACTTATAATTTAGAGAAGTACCGTCAGACGCGGGTGGATATGCGTTAAAAGTCATCCAACTACCTTCATTGAAATTAAAACTGATTCCGGCAGAGTTATTGGAATAATGTTTGTAATTTAAAATGAGAAAAGGCATTTTCATGGTCTTAACATCGAAATTTACTAAATTAACGAAGATGGCAGTAGCATCTTTAAAATAGGGGATATTACCATCAATATCAGCTAAAACAACACCTTGGTCTGTGGAAGTAGTATCCATATCAATTGTTAGTTGGATGACATGAGCAGCATCAGTATTGCTAGCATTAATAGCTTTATCTGTATTTAAATCGACACTTTTAATGGCATCGTTGTGTTTCGTAGTGCTGCCATTTGCCTTTGAATCTGCGTAATTAGTTGAGGTGAATCCCGCGTAATAATCACTGACATCTGTGATGTTTTGAGCAGCATCATCGAATGATTTAATATTATTGTTTGCCATATCAGGGAAATCAGCAAGGGTATCAGCAGTATCTTTTTTTGCATTAAATTGTTTAATATAACCATCGTAACCAGAATCTGTTGGTTTTATGCCCTGGTTGGTGGAAACCGCTCTAGCAATATCATTATCAGAGGGTGACTTTTCTAAGTAATAGGTTAAATTTTTTGTTTTTGAAAAAATAAAACTATTTTGATTGGCATACCATGCAATCATATCAAGACCTTCAAGATTTTCTGAAATCATTGAAGGATTGACTTGATCATAATCAGCATCGGTTAAGCCAGCTGAGTCATCATGAACGTAATTTTGGAGGTACTTATCAGTGCCACCTCCATTGCCACCTGATGAAGCAAATGTTTTGGCAAAGAATTGTCCCTGTAAATCATTAATTTGATTTGAGTTAAATGTAATTTTGCCACCAGCAAACCCAGTGACATTTGTAGCGGCACCCATTGGGTAACCTTTAGGAGGTGTATAAGATTGATCAGCTTGAGCGTTATGTACGGACAGCGTAAAAAAGAGTAAGCTAAAACAAAGGATTGTAATCGATTTGTAGATAGTAGATAATTTTGGATAAGTATTTTTTAACAAAAGACAACCTCCTTTGAAGTAATTAAAAATTAATCAGTATATTATATATACATTATAGTCTTGTGGGTAAAAAATGTGTAGGTCAATTGTTAGATGCGAGAGAATGTTTATTGATAGAAACCTAGATTAAGCCTTTTCAATTTGGTATACTCAGGAAGAAACGTTTTATAAAAAGGGAGATAATAAATTATGATTGAAGCAATCAATTTAAAAGCCGGAATGACTTTTGAACAAAATGGTAAATTAATTAGAGTTTTAGAAGCAAGTCACCACAAACCTGGTAAGGGTAACACGGTTATGCGTATGAAATTACGTGATATTCGTTCTGGTTCAACTGTTGAAACAACAATGCGTCCAGAAGTTAAGGTTGAACAAGCTAACATTGAAACAAAACCTGTTCAATTCTTATATAACCAAGATACTTTGGCTGTTTTCATGGATCTAGAAACATACGAACAATATGAAATTCCAAGAGAAATTATCGAACATGAAGCTAAATTCTTGTTGGAAAATATGGAAGTTAAAATCCAATTTTATGGGACAGAAGTGATTGGATTAACATTACCAACAGTTGTGACATTGCGTGTTGCGGAAACGCAACCCTCAATTAAAGGTGCTACAGCAACTGGTTCAGGTAAACCAGCAACAATGGAAACAGGACTTGTTGTCAGTGTTCCTGATTTTATTGCTGCAGATGATGTTTTAGAAATTAATACACAAGAAGGTACATACCTTAAACGTGCACCTAAATAAGAATTAAAAGACAGTCCTTTGGGGGCTGCCTTTTTTTAATCATTTAGGCTATACGCTAGTTAGGGATAATAGGGAGAAATAGGATGAATAACAATGAAAAACAAGTCATTTCAAAAAAACAAAAGTGGTTATTTGGGCTTTCGTTAGTTTGTTTACTAGTTGCTGTTGGAATATGGGGCTATTCAAGAACGTTGAAAACAATCAATGTTGATGCCGCCAAAACTGTTTTGAAACAGAAAAAAATGGTTAATAAGGAACTAGTAAAAAAATCAGAAAAATTAACCGGTGCTGCAACAGTTAAAGGATCAACCAAGTCTGTCGAAGCAGACACTAAAATTATAGCTAATAAAACGAAGGCGTTAACGTCGGCTGATCATAGCCAAATGACAAGTGCGATTAAGACTTTTGCAAAATTATATGCAAATAAGGTAACAACATCGAAAACAGTACTCGCTAATTATAAAACTGACAAAAAGTTATCAGAATCTGAAATTAAGGATTTGATAACGGTTTATAATTTGAATAGAGAAAATGAAAAATTGAATATCAAAAAAGGGGCAACTAAGTCAGACGTTAAGGAACAATTAAAGACTTATTAAACCGTTCTGAAAGTAAAATTAGGGGAATTTAAGATGAAAAAAAGGAACATAATTAATGGGTTGTCTGGTTTATTTATTTTATTAGCGGTTGTCTTTGGTGTGATTGCGTACTTAAAATTAAGTACCTATATAGCTGATAAAAATGAAGTTACGAAGATTAATTCAAAAGTAACTCAGTTAGATAAAAAACAGACAAGAAATAAAAAGAGTTATGATAAAGAAAAAATAAACTATGGTAAAGCTATTAGTTTAAATAAGAAAGCTAAAACGACTTATAATGAAAAATCGGGTCAAGAAGATAAAACAATTCAACAAATTACGGCGGATGCGGCTACATGGAATAAACTAAGACCACAACTTAAAACGGTCTTTGCTAAAGTTACGGATAAAGCAGGCGGTAAAGGGTCAGTAAAATCCGGACAGTTAACGTATCAAACGGCTAAAAAGGTGAAGGCAGCTAAGAAAGCAAAAACAGACTCCAAACAAATTTCTAAATATAAAAAAATGACGGTTGCAGAGGGTAATAAACAACTACTTAATTCTAAAAACGAAAAATCTGCTGTTTCACATAATGATATTCTGATTGAAGCGGCTATTACAGGAACCTATTACGCAAATTATGCTGATATAGATGCTAATATGTTGGCCATTTATAAATTAGATATCCAACAAAAAAGATATGTCACATCAATGACTGCTAAAGATCGTAAAAAATATAACGAAACAGCTGACACAAGTCCATTTGCAAAAGATAGACAAACCAATATTAAATAAGAAAACTGTAAATCAATTAATCAGCTACGAGATAGTTAGTGAATTAGTTAATTTATTTTTTGAAAATCCTTGACTTAGAGTTAACTTTAAGTGTTTTAATAGATAGTATTGAAGGAGGCGATTAGGTGGCAAGTCAAAAAGAATATAAAATTGGAGAATTCGCCAAATTGGTCGGACTATCAAGTTTTACGCTTAGGTATTATGAAAAAGAAGGATTAATTAAACCTCATCGAAACGTATCAGGACTACGTTATTATACGGAAGCTGATATTAAATGGGTTGGGTTTTTACTTCATCTTAAAGGAACTGGGATGCGAATTACGGAACTTATAAAGTATGTTCAGTTACGAGCAAAAGGGGACTCAACAATTGTGGAACGTCGTGAAATGCTTGAAAAAGTAAAAGAAAATGCATTGGCTGAGGTAGCAGAATTGCAACACAATGTAGAAATTGTGTCTCACAAGATTGATTGGTATGACGGAAAAGTTTCACGTGAAACAAATGAAGATGAAGAAACCGAAGATATTAGTTTTGAAAAATATTTACAACAATTTGCAATATACGATTGACTTAGAGCTTGCTCTAAGTGTTTTAATGAGAATAACAAAAAATAAAGTGAGGTAATCATAATGAATGAAGAACAAGTTAAGAACGGTCTTTTCCCAATTGGTGAAAAAAATGAAGCCTACAAGGATGTCTTTGTCGGTCAAAGTTATTTAGACATGTTAGTGGCAGATCCAGATATTAACGTGGGTGTTGGTAACGTTACTTTCGAACCTGGCACACGTAACAACTGGCACATCCATCACGACGGTTTCCAATTATTATTGGTGACTGCCGGCGAAGGTTGGTACCAAGAAGAAGGCCAAGCAGCTCGTCGTTTAAAAGCAGGTGACGTGGTTGTGACAAAAGATGGCGTTAAACATTGGCATGGTGCAACAAAAGATAGCTGGTTCTCACATGTTGCAATCACAGCTGGAACACCAGAATGGTTAGAAGCAGTTGATGACGAAGCATACGGTAAATTAGAAGACTAATAGGAGGTCGATAATTATGGCAGAGAAACAAACAGCAGGACGCGATAACTTGGGTGAATTTGCACCTAAGTTTGCAGAATTGAATGATGATGTTTTATTCGGTGAAGTTTGGTCACGCGAAAGTGAATTACCAGCACACCAACGCAGCCTAATTACCATTTCAGCTTTGATTTCAGGTGGGAATCTTGAACAATTACCAGCACATATGGCAATCGGTAAAGCAAATGGGATTACAAAAGAAGAAATTGCTGAAGTCATTACACATTTAGCCTTTTACGTGGGTTGGCCTAAAGCTTGGTCAGCATTTAACATTGCTAAAGACGTTTTTGACAATTAATTAGAAAAGAAAATTAATCTCTAAAGTGATGTTTGACAAAATTGTCGGACATCACTTTTTTTGCGTTCAAGAAAATAAAGGGGACGTTTGATGGACTATGGCTAGTTTGTAAGTGATTTAACGTACAATTAGGTTGTAAAAGTTCTAGTAATGAAGGAAGTTTAAGGTGGAAAGATGCTGATATATTTTAATTCATTTGTGACCTACTATCCGTTGATAATGTCAGTCGTTTGGATTACAGGCAGCTTATTGAACCGGTATCTCGCAAAACAGACGATTGAAAAAGTAACAGAAAAACCGATGATTTCAATTTTTGTACCAGCATATAATGAATCAGATACAATTGCTGAAACAGTCGCTGGGTTGGTGGAACTAACCTATGAAAATTATGAAATTATTTTAATTAATGATAAGAGTCAGGATGATACGGTATCTAAAATGTACCAATTGAAGCGTCAGTATACGCAAGAAAAAATTAGGATTTTAAATTTAAAAGTTAATGGTGGCAAAGCTAGGGCGCTGAATACTGCATTAAAAAAAACAAATAGTAACTACATATTGGTTATTGACTCAGATTCATATATTCAGTCAGATGCACTTGAATATTTAGTAAAGACCATTTTATCTGATAAAAAAATAGGAGCAGTAACTGGTCGACCAATCGTTCGTAATCGAACGACTTTATTGGGTCGTGTTCAAACGTTAGAATATACCAGTATAATTGCGAACATTAAAGAGGCACAATCATTTTTTATGAATCAAATTATGACCCTTTCTGGAGTCATCTCATTTTACCGAACTGAAGCTGTAGAATCATCTGGTGGTTGGGACGAAGCAGCCATGACTGAGGACATTGATGCAACTTGGAAGTTATACCAACAGGGATGGAAAATTAAATATGAACCTAAAGCTATTTGTTGGATCTTGGTTCCTGAAACTATTAGAGGATTAATCAAGCAACGAACAAGGTGGTCTGTAGGTGGACTTGAAGTTTTAGTGAAAAATCGCAAAATATTGTGGAACGGGGATATTGGTGAACGATTACTATTAACGGAGATGATTATTAGCCACCTGTGGTCATGGTGTTTTCTGATTGCTAGTGCTGAATATTTTTTTATGACATTCAGAACGGGTGCAATTAAAATGAATGGGTTGATTTTGTGTATCTATATGGTTATTGGTTTAATTCAATTTCTGATAGGTATTATTAGTAATCGAAAATCAGCAGGCCTTATAATGAGTGATAATTTATTGATTCCAATATATCTTATTTTTTATTGGTTATTGAATTTATATACAGCAATTGCAGCAGAGCTAACGTACTTGTTTTCAAAACAGACTGATGGGCGTTGGGAAAGCCCTGATAGGGGGATTAAATGACAGTGAACCAATTAATTATTCGTAAAAAACGGGTTGGGGTCATGAGAATTGTTGAACCATTATTATTAATAGTTGCATGGAGTAGTGTGGGTTTTTCACTGGGTTTATTTATATTTTTTATAACAGGAATATATTCGGATGGGTTGGTAACACTTTATTTATTAATGAACTTCACATTGAGACAATTTGTGATTTATAATGTCATTATTTTAGGGACATTTATCATTCTATTAATCGTCGGTAGTCAGAGGATGCCACGAGGAGGGCATAATGGGACACAACCGTAAAATTATGATTGGCATTATTCTTATTGTAATGATTGGTGCTATTTTTATGCGAGTTGATCATGCTGGGATGACGATGTCAAAAGAAGAAGCACATGAACAGTTAGAAACGGATAAAAAAATTACGTTAAATCAATCAAAAAAAGGTATCGTTGTTCTTTGCTACCATCGAATTTTGAAAGATGATAAATTGGTGAGTTTGGGACAAAAAATGAGTACCAATTCACAACTACATCAGTTTAACGTCAATATTTCAAAGTTTAAACAACAAATGTCATATCTTAAGCAACATCATATTCCGGTTATTTCTACTGAAGAGATGGTGTGGCGGATTCAACATAAACAGGTGATTAAAAAATATATTGTCATTACGTTTGATGATGTTGATAGAACAGTGATTGAAAATGCTTTACCGGTATTAAAAAAAACCCAATTGCCGTTCACATCATTTGTGATTTCTGGGAAAACAGGTGATTACATGGATGGCTCACAGATGGCAAATGTTTCTGAATTGAAACAGGTTGCGAAGATGTCAAGAGCAACTATTGGCTACCATACGGATAATATGCATCGTCAAATAAATGGTATCCCAATTTTAGCAAGTAATAAAAATTATGAAGCATTTAAAATAGATTTCAAACAAAATAAAAGTCATTTGAAGGAAGAAATACCAAGTTCAAGTACACGATATTTTGCATCGCCATATGGTGTACTGACTAGAAAAATGGCTAATTATTTAATGACACAAGGTATTTCAGCAATATTTTCTTTAAAGCCAGGAGTTGTGACACAACATACTGATTTAAAAGATATACCGCGAGTTATTGTATCAGATGACAATTGGCAAAGTGTTACAGAATGGTTGTCAAATAATTAAAATTATTAACGCTTGGGGTCAATAATGTAACGTTTGGTGTTTTTTGTAGATAAACTATCTTATGAATAGTAAGCTTAGTAACGAACATACAGGATGATATAAATGATAAAGTTTAGGGGGGAACAACTAATGAAATTAAAGAAAATTTTAGCTGTATCAGCACTCTTCATATTGATGATGCAAGCAGGCAGTGCCGTGAGCGCATCAACACATTATAAAGGGTTCCAACGACCTAATAATATAAGTAGCCGTGCGATGGGGTATGCAACTAGTGGAAGTTTATGGTCTTCTATTAAACATGCATTTGGTTGGTAGAAACCGCGGATGTTAAATGTAACGCCACTACAAATGTTACTTTTTGATTTTGAAGCTATTATCTTATTAAGTCTTTTTCAGTATTTATTGAGCCAAGATGTACAGAAAACACCAAAAGTAAAAGTTAAAATGATAATCGATATACTGATATTTCCAATAATTTGCGGAGTTATTGGAAATATCGGTTATTTTATTTATATCATAGGAACACTTACTTTTTATAGTTGTATGAATTCAAAACCATTGCCGATGTATCATGCGCTTAACACATCATTAATAGCGTTTGTAGTTTACATGATTATTGCTAACTTCGAAACATTCCTTTTTAAAATTTTGTACGAATTTAGATTTAAGACAAACATTAAAGAATTAACAGATACGGATCCAGGAATACATTTTTTCTTAGTCATAGGATTAGGGGTAGCTGCTTGGGGGGGATTGCGCTTAATTAAGCAAAGACTATCAAAGAAAAGAAATTTAGATAGTATTTATCTAGAAAAATTATCATTTTATGATTTCATTGGTATTATTTCATTAATTTCATTGATTATTTTTAGTGCCAGATATTTAAAAATTCAATTTGAATTTATTGGCGTTATTATTTTGGTACTAGTGATCGTGATTGGTGCAATTTTGCTCATGACCTATTTTGTATTCGACAGTTATACAAAACGGATGACACTTGAAAATAAGTTACAAGTACAACAGATTCATCAAACATATATTGATCAAATTGAACAGCGTAATAAAGAACTTCGACGTTTCAAACATGATTATCAAAATATTTTACTTACATTAGAGCATTATATTCAAAATGACGACCGAGAAGAGCTACGTCGATACTTTCATGAAGTTGTAAAAGAATCGGGAAATCAAATCAAAATGGATAGTACCGGATTTGAAACAATTGCGCGGGTTCAGAATGAACAAATTAAGTTAATGATGTATAACAAAATTATTGCTGCGCAGAACCAAGCTATTAAAGTCCATTTGGAAGTTGACACCGAATTTGAATTTACAATGGCTGGTGTAGATGCCATTCGAGTACTAGGTATTCTGTTTGATAATGCCATTGAAGCTTTGATTGATTTACCAGAAGAACACCGCTTTTTGAATATCGCGTTAGTTCGCTACCAAGATTTTGATGAGGTGATTATGCAAAATGAATTCGATCAAATACTCACAGAGAGAATAAATTTCTTTGATTCAAGTAGTAAAGGTGAAGGCCGTGGTCAGGGATTGAAAATTATTCGGGAGACGATGGCAAAATATGAAGGTAGTCAATTTGTGGTTCGAATTAATGGCAATCAATTTGAAGCAAATGTGATTTTGAAGAGAGGCGTAGATTAATGTTATCCATTTTTATTTATGAAGATGATGAACGACAATTATTAGCTGAAAAAGAAGTTTTAAACAACCAAATGATTATGAATGATTTTGATGTTGTTTGGGGTGTCGTGTCTAAAAGTTCAGCTGATATTCTGGCTAAATTGGAGCAAATCCCTGATATTACGGGACTTTATATTTTGGATGTTGAGGTTGATAATGACATGAGCGGGATTGAACTCGCAACTGAAATTCGTAAACGTGATACATTTGCAAAAATTGTCTTTGTGACATCACATGCTGAGATGGCAATGATGACGTTTGAACGTAAAGTTGAACCTTTGGATTATATTGATAAAGGGCTGGGTATTGAAAAAGTTAAAGAAAAATTAATTGATGATTTTCGTATTGCGAATGAACGTTACCTAGCTAGTAAAGAGGAAAAAGGACGTTTATTTTCTTACAAAGTGGGGGCGCATGTTTACCAAACGGCCATTAGTGAAGTGATTTTTTTAGAAACAGCAACGAATTCACATAAAATCATTTTACATAAACAGAATGAAAGTATTGAGTTGAATGTCAAAATGAATGATATGGAAGAGGACTACCCCATATTATTTAGAAGCCATAAAAGTTATTTAGTTAACTTTGACTGGATAAAAGAAATTGATCTTAAGAAAAAAACGATTATTTTTAAAAATGATGCAGTTGCGTATGTTTCTTATCGCAAATTATCAGAATTAAAACGGCTGTTGAGAGATAAAAAAGGGATTATTAAACATAAATAAAAGGAGATTAGCCAAATGGGAAAAAGAATGAAGCGTATCGGAGTTATTTTAATGGCCATTTTTATAGTGACAGTTGTAGCTGGGAAGCAAGCTCAAGCGGCTGATAAAGGAGATAGCTACGTTACAAAAGCAGAATTACAGGATGAAAACGGTCAGGTAAAAACTGATTTTAAGCAATATGATAATATGCAAGCTCATTATAACTTCACGATTCCAGCTAATAGTGGTTTGAAGTCTGGCAATCAGATGACGATTAATTTACCGAAACAACTTATTCTAAATCAAACGGTCTCATTCAAAATTGAGAATCCTGATGGGGAAGTCATTGGGAATGCAACAGCTGATAAAACAACAGGGAAACTGATTGTGACAGTTACAAAGTATGTTGAAACCCACAATCAAGCAGCAATCACAGGCGAACTATCTGTTTGGGTTAGCTGGAATCATGAATTGGTTTCCAGTGGCTCTAGTGTATCAGTTGATTGGGGCGTAACAGGAGAAACAACGATTAACGTTGATGAGGGTGAGGGGTTGCCTGATCAAGTTGAAACTTTATATAAATGGGGGTCGGTTGATGCTAAAGATCCAACCTTGATTCATTGGACGGTTCGATTAAATTATGCACAAAAAGAGATTAAAAAGGCAATTTATAAGGATACAATTGGCGCAAATCAAATTTTGATTTCAGGTTCAATTGATGCTGCGCATGGATATTATACGAATAATACTTTTAATAAAACGTCAGCAATAACTAAGGACCAAATTGTTGAAAATGGGCAAACCGGGTTCATACTGACTCTTGGAGATTTAGCTGATACAGTTGTGATGAATTACGATACACGAGCAACTGATGAGGGTGTTTCAACCACATATGCTAACTCAGGAGAATTAACTGGGGAAGACTTTACGACTTCTACGGTTGCAGTTTATACACCTAAAAATGGTGGGAATGGAACGGGTAACGGAACAGAAGATGTGACACCAAGTAAACCAGTAGTTCCCAAACCAGATGTACCAGGTACGGATAAATCGGTAGTAAATAAACCAGATACATCAGGGGCAGATAAACCAATACTCGGGCATACATCTGAAAAAATACCACAAAAATATGTAACCAAGAAAAAACAACAAACTAAAGTTATTATGAAAAAAGGCAATAAAGTGAAACAACCAGTAAGTAAAAAAGAAGTTAAGCGACGAACATTACCAAAAACAGGTGAGAAAATTAATTTCCAATCAATGTGGGCAGGATTAGGATTAATTCTATTGAGCGGTGTATTAGCATTCGTGCGTAAGCAATGTCAGTAAAATAAAAACGGAGTCTATATAAAGAGATGGATGTCATTTATAGGATTAGTTCTCGTCATTGTAAAATTAGGACAAAAAAATAACCATCTCTTAATGAAGTGCCCCAATAAAGTTAGACAAAAATATTAATATGTTAGTTCAAAGTGTGACACCTGTAAGATTCTCTATATTCTACAGGTGTCATTCCTTTTTTATTTAAAGAAATTCTTTCATTATTATACCAGTTAATATAATCTGCCATTTTTTCTTTTAAATCTGTAATGGAAACGATAGTTTCTCTATTCAAACATTCTCTTTTTAGTAAACTAAAAAAACTTTCAATTGGTGCGTTATCTAAACAATTTCCTTTACGTGACATACTTTGAATGATTCCCATACCACATAGCTTTTTTTGGAAATTTTTGTTCTGGTACATAAACCCTTGGTCCGAATGTAGTATCGAATTGTCATTATAATTTTTTAATCCATTTAGCGTATCGTTGATTAATTTCAAATCTGGATGAACACTAACTTGATAGGACACAATTTCTTTACTACCCTGATCGATAATCGCGGAGATGTATCCCCAGCCCTGTTCAGTTTTAATTTGTGTAACATCGGTATGAAATATCTCTAATGGTTTTGTGGCTTTAAACGTTTGCTTGAGTAAATTACGAGCTACGTGACCGACGGTCCCTTTATATGAATTATATCTGGAATTATGCTTGTTGTACAAAGTTACCTTTAATCCTAATTGCGTCATTAGTGATCTGATAGTTTCTTTACAGTAATTAAACCCATTTTTAAGAGATAAGAACCAAATTCTTCTATAACCGTAGGTTAGCTTACTCTTGTTAAATATTTCACGAATAAAGTGCTTAATATCAGTATATTTATCAAGCTTAGATAGGTGCTTTAAATGATAGTAATAAGTTGACCGTCTTAAATCGCACATGGACAATAAGCTATCTAATGGATAATCATGCCGTAGTTCGTAAACTACTTGGAACTTTTGTTTTCCACTTTTCGAACTACGGCATTGAATTTTTTTAAGATATCACGTTCCATTTTTACTAACTGAAGTTCGTTTTCAAGTTCTTCTATTTTTTTATTTTTATTATTGTCTTTAATTTTATACTTCTTTTTTTTATTTATCATGATGGTCTGTCTCTTTTCTAATGCTTTTAAGCCAACTATACCGTGTTTTTGATAAATACTGAACCATCTTTGGAAAGTTGAAGGAGATATTAAAAAATGAGAAGCAATTTTATTAGGTCCTAATCCTGTATTTAATGCATATTTAATGACTTCTAATTTAAATTTAATAGGTTGATGCTGTCGTGATACATGGTGCAACCCAATATACCCATGTTCTTCAACCAAGCAAACCCAATATTTAATATTTTGTGCCGAAACATTAAATTCATCCGATAGAGTTTTGTAACTATAAGATGAACTTAAGTATAAGCTCACCATTTTAGATTTAAAATCTATTTCATATTTTGTCATAAAAAACACCCCAATAAAGTTAGATTTTTAAGTCCAACTTTATTGGGGCACTTCATTATCTTTGGCAAGATAACGGTTATTTCTTAACTTAAGTCTAGTCACCGTCTTAAACGGTTCTACAAGAGAAGTCCTGTTGAAGCAGGGCTTCTTTTTATATACTTAGTATAACATAGGCAGAAATATAATAACAATTGCGAGACTTTTTAGCCTTAACAAGGACACAATAGATTGCGATAATTGCTTGACTTAGAGTTAACTTTAAGTTGTATGATTAGACTATGGAATAGAAAGAAGGACTTAATAATGAAATTTATCGATCAACAAGTATTAACCGGAGAACGTGCGCTTTTTAATGCCAAGGAAATGACGATTACAGATTCAGTTTTTGAAAATGGGGAATCACCATTAAAAGAAAGCCGAGATATAACATTAAAAAATGATATTTTTAAATGGAAATACCCAGTTTGGTACAGCGAAAACGTGCAAATTGACGATTCTATTTTAACAGAATCAGCTCGTTCAGGTATTTGGTACACAAATCATATTAAAATTAACAACACAGTTATTCAAGCACCTAAAACATTTAGACGTGGTCAAGATATTGAATTAAATCATGTTCAATTGCCTAACGCAGAAGAAACTTTTTGGAATTGTAGCCAAATCGAACTCAATGATGTAGTGGCTAACGGCAATTATTTTGCGATGAATAGTTCAGATATAACCATCAAAAATTTCACCTTAACAGGTAATTACGCATTTGATGGTGCAAAAAATATTGAAATTCACAATGCTAAAATTGTCACAAAAGATGCTTTCTGGAATTGTGAGAATGTCACAGTTTACGATTCAGAAATTACAGGTGAATATTTAGGCTGGAATTCAAAAAATGTCACGTTTATTAATTGTACAATCGCCAGTGAACAAGGTTTCTGTTACATGGAAGATGTGACGGTTAAAGGCGATAGCAAGATTATTCATACGGATCTTGCTTTTGAATACTCAACAGTTGATATTGACGTAACATCTCACTTAGAGAGCGTTAAAAATCCAATTTCAGGTAAAATTATTTCTGCTGGCATTGACGAACTGATTATTGATGATGACAGTATTGATGAAGCTAAAACAACCTATCAAGTTAAATCGGAGCAAGTCTAATGAGTCAATTTGATAAAATGACGAACCGTTTTGATACGGATTCAATGAAGTGGGATGTCCAAGAAGGTGAGTTACCGATGTGGGTAGCGGATATGGATTTTGAAGTGGCGCCTGAAATTCAACAAGCCATCACGGATCGACTGGCTAAACCAGCCTTAGGTTATACGGATGTGCCAGAACGCTATTATGAAGCTGTTGCTAACTGGTGGGAAACGAAGCATCAATTTAAAATGGAAACGGATTGGATCCTATTTTCAACCGGAGTTGTGCCAGCAATTTCGTCAATTGTCCGCAAAATGACACAGGTTAATGATAATGTGGTGGTACTATCACCGGTTTATAATATTTTTTATAATTCAATTATCAATAACCAGCGTCATGTGTTGGTGAGTGAATTCATTTTTGAAAATGAAAATTACCGCATTGACTATCAAGATTTGGAAGAAAAATTAGCTCGTCCAGAGACAACACTTTTCATTTTTTGCAATCCCCATAATCCGATTGGGAAAGTCTGGGATCGTGAAACGTTGTTAAAAGTGGGTAACCTTTGTTTGAAGTATGATGTCTTGTTACTTTCAGATGAGATTCATTGTGATTTAACTCATCCGGGGTATGCTTATACGCCATTTGCGTCAGTTTCTGCTGAAATTGCGCAAAATGTGATTATGTGCGCAGCGCCAACGAAGACTTTCAATATTGCGGGGATGCAGACGGCAAGTATTATTGTGCCAAATCCTAAAATTAGAGCGTTAGTGAATCGCGGTATCAACACCGATGAAGTCGCAGAACCCAATGTGTTCGCGATTGAAGTTGCGATTGCGGCTTTTACCAAAGGGGATGCGTGGTTACGTGAGCTACTTGATTATTTAATGCTTAACAAGGCTTATCTTGAATCATTTATGCGCAAAAATGTGCCTCAAGTAAAAGTCATTCATGCTGAAGCAACCTATCTGGCTTGGCTTGATTGTACTGAAGTCACCGAAGATACGACTGAATTATGTGATTTTATCCGAAAAGAAACCGGCTTGTACTTATCGGCGGGTGACATATTTGGTAAAAATGGACGTCAATTCATTCGTCTGAACTATGCTTGCCCTAAAGCAAGACTTGAAGACGGCTTAGCTCGGTTTGAACGTGGCATTACCAGTTACTTACAAAAATAAAAAGTCTGCCCTAACTTACTTCATTAAAAAGTAGGTTAGGGCAGATTTTTTATTTTTTTTTAAAATCGAACCCAATTAAAACCGCAACGACAACAGTGACCACAGCGGCTGCAAGGCAGTCAATCATTAAAAAATGACCATTCACAAAAAATTCAATTGCAACGCGAAGTAAGGTTGCAACGGCTAACGCCAACACGAACGTTTTAATATAATGGTTATTTATATAATCATTTATCTTTTTAAACATGGTATCAACTCCCTTATCTATGAGACTAATAGTGGCACAAATAAGACGAATTAGCGAGCTTTTAAAAATCAGTTAGATTATGTGTTAGCACCTTTTACACCGTGAATCAGTCTCCCTGAAATATGGTAGGCCATATTTCCTGATGCGGTATGTGAAAATAATTGATCTGGCGGTGTCACAGGGTGTTGTTCTTTGTCAGATAGAAAGGTGATTGGAGAAGCGGCAAGGTTTTTTTCTTTATCGGCCTTTAATTTCTTTTTTTCTGTGATTGTTTTTGATTTGGTAACTGGTTTAGGAGCTGTTTTATCCTGGCTTTCTTTGTGTCCTTTTGGGTTAATGGGTGTTGCATCTTGACTTGGGTTAATGGGATCAACCGGATGGACAAGAGTTGAGTCGGCCAATACGGGACCACCTATGAGTAATGAAGAAATCAGGGTTATTCCGCCATAATATAAAGATGTTTTATGATAATGATCATTAGTGTTCTTTTTCGTCATTTGGATCCCCGCTTCCTGAATTACTACGAACAGCAACTAGAACATTGGCGAAGGTTTCCCAGTCAGTTGCTAAAGGTGGTGCACCCCAGATTAAATAATGTGAATCGACATCTGCTAATAAGAAGTCAGAAAGATAAATATCCGTGTCTTTAGATAAACGAAAATTCACATTGATATTGAAGAAGGGTAAAGCTTTTAAACTCTTATAGATTAATTCGTTGTAGTTACGACCCGCAGAAAAATCAATGGTAACAGTGACTGGTTTGACGACTGAGGCTGTCTCAAGGAATCTAATCAAAAGGAAGATATAGTTGGACTTGAGATTCGTTGATTCATTTGATTTTGTTAAATCAATTAAATGTGCGATAGTATCTGTATCTTTTTTGATGAAATCATCGACAAATAGATAGAACCAGTTATAATTTTCGTTTAGGATGGTATCATTTACTACTGTATTCCAGCTGAAATACAGTGGTACTTTGTAAAAATGTTGGAAATTAATGGCAGATAATCCTGAAAAGATCTGACTTTTAATTTTTTCAGACAACTCAGTATTAAAAAAGCTGTTAAGCTCGGTTAAAAATGAATTATTTAATGTTGTAATTTTCTGTTTAAGAGCGGGCTCACAAATCTCAGCAGAAATAAGCTCTTCCGAATAAAGGAAGTTGATAATGAATTCTGCTTCAGCATGTTGGTCACACGCCGATAAATGTGCGGTGAGATCGTGGTCTTTTAAAACAGCTTCAATTTCTTTTGCTAAATCTGGATTAGCTAGTGGTTGTAAGAAGACATCTGAAGTTTTAATCGAATGATTAAAAGATAGACGTTGCAACAAGATAGCAAACATAAATTTTAACTTGAGAATTTGGGTATGTGTTGGAATCGTTTTGATTAAGGGCATAATCTGGTTGAATAATTTATTTGATTCAGCATCAATGGCGTCACTGAATGGAAATTCGTAATTTTTATAGACTTCCAAGTATATTTGGTAGTAAAACATTCTGATTTTTTCTTCTGGTCCAGCCATTTTAAAATCAGAATCAATACTTAACCCTAAATCAGTTAATGCATCATCCAACGCATACTTAATCCGATACGTTTTTGAGGTACTCAAAAAGATAGACTCTGCGAACGCATCTATGTCAAAATGATTAGCATCAGTCATTAAAATATTGTTTAATAGTTTAAAGTTAGCCGAATTAGTTGCGTAGACATAAATAAGATGGTTAATAGAATCTCGACCTGATTTTTGTAAACTAATTGCTTTATTTTCAAATATGATTGTATAATACGATTCTAAGTCGTATTCAGCGATGTCTTTTTCTAATTCTGTAGCCGCAGTTGTTGTAATGAATGTTGACCATTCAAGTGCCGTTTTGATTTCTTTAATCGTGGCTGTCTGCGCATAGCTACTTTCGAGAAACGAAAATAATTGTAATTTTCGAATATCGTCTTTGTTAAAGATAAAATTCATAAAATAACCTCCAAGGTAATACATACCGTTTTAATTATGATAGGGAAACGTTTAACAGTCATTTCTATTAATTTAAAAAATTTAAAAAAATAGATAAATTGCTTGTGAAAAAAAGGGTCGCAATGTGCTATAGTAAAATATATATGCCATGAACAATTGGAAGGGGACAAACATGCGATTGATAAAACTATTGATTTCCATTACAGCACTATTAGGGCTACTGATCATGGGGACAAGTAAGCCTGCATCTGCAAAAGAAATATCTCAACATTCAAAAGCGTCAATGGTTTATCAGAGTGGGGACACAACGATTGATTATGCGTCTTCTTTGGATTTCGGAACTAATCAGATTAACACAAAAGACAATGTCTACTATGCTAAGGCACAAGAAATGAAAAATAGGGCTTCACGTCCTAACTATATTCAAGTGTCCAATCTAACTGGGAAACTCGGTGGTTGGACTTTAAATGTTAAACAAAGCCAACAGTTTAAGTCGAATAAGACGAACAAAGAATTGACTGGTGCGGTCTTGCATTATGGTCATGCGGAATTGGCATCAGTGTCTAGTGATAAAAAGCCTAGCTACTACCAAAAAGATTTTGATTTATCCGTGGGTGCTGATAAGACGGTTGTCAGTGCAACTGGTGATCAAGGATACGGGACCTGGATCTATCGTTTTGGCAATATGGAAACGAAAGATAAAAGTGTGAGCCTCGCAATTCCTAAAGCAACAACTAAGATGGCTGAAGTTTATCAAACAGAAGTGACTTGGTCATTGAATAATGCACCGACGAATAAGTAAAAGCTGAATAGGTGGGTATAATGAATAGACAAAAGAGAAATATCATTTTCAGTTTCTACTATATAATAGGCGCATTATTTTTTCTAATAAGTAGTAACCAAACGGTGCAGGCGGATCAGATTAATTTTAAAGTTACGACTGAGACGAATGCGTATCAATTAGATAAAGACGTCACCTATTTTGATTTGAAGTTAAATGAGAATCAAAAAACCACACTATATGTTGATGTCACGAACGTCTCAAATAAACCAATTACGGTGGAACCAACAGTGAGAGTAGCGACGACTAATTATAATGGCGTGGTCGAGTATCAGGCAGCAACTAAAACAAATTTAACGCAATCAGCGATACCGTTAACCAACTTAGTCAAGTCACGAGTAGCGCGTTACCAAATTCCCGCGAAAACGACTGAAAAGATACCTTTTAATCTTACCATGCCTGCAACAACATTTGAAGGTGTCGTTGCAGGGAGTGTGCAAGTTAGTGAAAAAGAAACTAAGAAGGCTATGAATGGACAAGAGGGTGATACGCTTGTTAATAATCGTTTTGTCTTCAATGAAGCCATTGTCTTGCATGGTCAACCGAATACGTCAAAAAGAACTTTGAAGATGGCTGGTGTTGAAGCAGGACAGATTAATGCCCGCAATGTGATTTCATTAAAACTAGATAATCAAATTCCTGAGTTTCTTAATCAAGCGGAGATTGAGGCAACTATCACAAGTCACGGCAGCAAGAAGGTGTTGTATCAGTCAAAAACAGCGGGGATGCAGATTGCGCCTAGTTCATTGTTTGCTTATCCGATTCCGTTAGACGGAAAAGCCTTGGAACCTGGAACGTATACGCTACACGCGACTGTTAAATCTAAAAATCAAAAATGGCATCTTGTCGAAGATTTCAGAATAGATGGCCAAAAAGCCAAAAAGTTAAATAAAAAAGATGTCACTATTAAACATGATTATACTTGGCTGTATCTATTAATTGCTGTCTTGTTAATTGTTTTATTACTGATTGCCTTGATTACGAAGTTGGTTAGAGATAACCATAAGAAACAGGCTGAAGTAACCAAGTATCAACAAATGCTAAAAATGGCGCGTGAGAAGAATAAAAAATAAATGGTTAAGTTAATTGAATGAACAAGCTGATGGTTACGGAATATTTACTTCTGTAGCCATCAATTTTTTGTAAAAAGCGTCCATTTCAATTATTTTAAAAAAAATAAAATAAAAGATTTAACATTGAAATAAATTATGTAGTAGAATGACTGTAGCGTAAAAATAGAAGTTAAGTACGAGTTTCATTCTATGAGTAGGGTAGCAAATAAAATATTGGTGGGGCTAATATTTTATTCGGGCAAGAAAACAGAGTATTGATTAAATTTAGGGGGAACCGAATATGGAACGACACAATAGTGGTAAACAAGGATGGCTTTCATTAACGTTAATGACAAGTGCTATTTTTGCTGGGTTATTGGCTGGTGGAGCTATGACTAACAGAAATAATAGTAGCCATGTTTATGCCCAAACAACGATTGAAAAAGCAGCAACGATAAAAAAGACAGTAATAAACAAAACCATAGATAAACCGACAACAAACGAAAAAACTAAAACCTCAGACAAACAAACGACATCTAAAACAACAAATAAACAAAAAAATGAAGAAAAAACAAAGTCTAAAGCAACAAAGGCTGATGAGAATTATATGGCACCTACAGATGCTGATCCAATGCATACAACGTGGGTGGATAAAGATTATGTAGCCACCTCAGCAACAGAATTTGTTACACAATCAGGTGCCACAGATAATCTAGATGAACCTGCTATCTATTTTGGAAATGTATTTTTAAAGTTTCAGCCTAATGAATTGAGTAACAGGCGACCATATGAAAGTAAGCAGCAAACTAATTTATCTAGTTGGTTGTTTCCAAGCCAGACAAACCAAGGTACTAACGCTAACGTAAATAATGCCCCAAGGATTGATGACGGAATTATTATTAATGGTGCCGTTCCAGATGATCGTGGGTATTATGATGGGAAAGCCGTGGCCTCAATATTTTCTGCTATGCGGGAAGGAACAAATGTTGGAGAGTATCATCTCTATAAGAATACGACTAATACTGGTTTTAAAGCAACAATGTATGATAAAGAATACAATCTAAGTTATA
Organism: Dellaglioa sp. BT-FLS60; assembly: GCF_054941065.1. NCBI lineage: Bacteria > Bacillati > Bacillota > Bacilli > Lactobacillales > Lactobacillaceae > Dellaglioa > Dellaglioa sp. BT-FLS60. The sequence continues at coordinate 18,133 of NZ_JBSOLI010000035.1, read as the reverse complement.
CTTTTGAAGAAATGTACGACAATAGCGGCGGTATTTATCGATATTTCAGGATTACTAATAATGCGGCTGAGACTAGAGATATTGGAGCTGTTGAAGGGGCACAACCTTTTGTTGACAAGCAAAATACCCCAGTAGTTAGTTCGGCCCCTAATCAGGGGTTCAAGATGACAGGTAGAAACCATGCGCTAAGTTTATCGCTGATTGATCCTAGTACACATGCTCCCTTTAAGAAGGGTTGGACGAATTATTCAGGCGGAAACTACGTTCAAACCGCTGCATCTAACTATCATAGTATTATGGGGAAGGGTGATATTGGTACCTATTTTAAAAATGGCGCACTTGGAACTGGAATGGAAGACTCAGCAGCTGAGACGAATATTACTATTTATGATATTGCACACCCATTGAGTATAGTTAAGGATGCTCAGACTGCATATTTACTAAAAGCTAATCCAGTTTCCTTGAAACAAGGGGAGACACTTACAAATGGGTCTTATCTAACGTATGGGGCTACATCGGCATCGGCAGCACCACCTGTTGCGACAGCTACACCGGCAACAATCAATGCTTATGCGGACCAAACAGATGCGCTTGAGATTACAGGGGAGGTTTCAGATCCTGATAGCACTAAAGGACACATCCAAGTGACGTATCCAGATAAAACTTCAGCAACAACGGCTTATGATACTGGGAAAATAGATACTTCTGTAGATTATACAGTAAACCTTGATGCTACTAAGTTAAAATCAGGTGCCAATGAAGTAACAATTACGGCTATCGATACCGATAATAATATACAAAAGGTACCTGTTAAAGTTACCGTTAACCTATTTAAATTAGGTGCAACAGGATTACCCCAGGTTATTAAATTAGGCGGAACTGTTTCAACTGATGAAGATACGTTAATTAAAGACTTAACAATTATGAATTTACCAGATCCAAAAGATCCTAAGAAGACAGTTGATAATAAACATACGTTAACAATCGATACGACGAATCCATCGAAAAAACCGATTGATAATAAAACGGTCGGTTTCTATATTCAAGATATGCTCTTAACAGATACGGATGTGACACCTAAAGAAACGGCTAAAGTTCCCGTACCAGTTAATGTCTTGGATGATGCCTCAAACCATGATAAGCTCGCAGCCATTGAAGCTAATGATTTTACGGTTATTAAGACTGACAAATTAGCGACTTTATCAACAGATGCTATTAATGCGTTGATTCTTAAAAAATCAGCTGCTAAGGCTTGGTACTTGGCGGATGGTAAGTCACTGACTGTTAAAGTTTCATATACAAACTTAACAAAAGATTCAACGAGATTCAGTACAGGTGTGAAAGCGATTGTGACGGCTAGTTATGAAGATGCTGGTAAAACAGTTACGCTAAACAAACATGTCAAAATAACTGTCACTGGGGGTCCAGCGGCCTTAACACATGTGCCAACATCAATTCATTTTGGTAACAAGGATGGTGTGGTTTTACCTTATGCGGCTGAGACGTTAAAGCTTAGAGGGAAGGATGATACTCCTGATGATTATAACGTGACATTTGATAATCCAGGTAAAGAAGATTATTCACTTTACGTTTCATCGAGTGACCTAACAAGTACTGTTGATAAAAGTAAGACCTTATCAGGAGTTGTTTATTTTATTAATGCAATTGGTGGAAGGGATCCAATTGATGGTAAGCAAAGTACACTTGTATTTAATGATACAACAGATTTGGCTAAACCAGATCCAATTAATTTAGGTGGGACAAAGAACACCGTTAGAGTTGAGTTAGCTGGTAAGGACAAAAACTTAATGAATGCTGAAGGCTCATATACAGGTCAGATTAACTGGTCAATGGTTACTGCACCATAAAAATAGGTAATAAACTTTAAAAACTTTTATTATGTACCATATTTCCATCGGGGGAAGGGGGGAAATCAATGGCAAAAAAATTGATTCTAAGTGTTTTATTAGGAGCTAGTTCATTGCTAGGGGTTGCGCAGGTCGTTCATGCAGATGCCACAACAGTGAATTATACTTCTCACGGTTACATTGAATATTACAAAAATACAGATGTAATACCGCCAGTAGATCCAACGCATCCAACAGATCCGCTAGATCCAATAGATCCAACGGAACCAGGAACTGCTGGCCCATTATCAATTGATTACGCGTCAAATATCAATTTTGATAAGCAAAAAATTTCAGGGAAAGATGAAGTTTACTATGCAGAACTTAATCATATGACGGACAAGAATGGGAAAGAAATTGAAACACCAGACTACATTCAAGTGACAGATGATCGAGGAACAGATAGTGGATGGAAACTAACCGCTTCAGAAGCAACACCTATGATGAGTGGCAAGAATGAATTAAAGGGAACTGTTATTACTTTAACGCATGGAACTGCTACGGGTGAGAACAATGTATCAATGAAACCAACTGCGGCTAAAACGGTGGCAATCGCAGCTGGTGGGGATGAATCAACCGTCTTAACGGCGACAGAAAACCATGGTATGGGTACCTGGGAAGATTCGTTCGGTACAAGTAATGAAGATGCAAAAACAAGTATCTCAATTGCTGTACCAGCTGCCACTAAAAAGGTTGCAGGGTTTTACAAAACAGATTTAACGTGGACATTAACAGATAGTGCTTTATAAAAAAAGATAAAACAAGGGGAAATTGATTATGAAATTAGCAAACGTCGTACTTTTAGGTACATTAGGTCTTATGGGAGTAACTGCATCAACATCAGCTGTATCAGCTGATACAACAACGGTAGATTACAAATCACATGGTATCATTTCTTATACAAAAAATAGTGGTTCAACTGACCCTGGTATTGTTGATCCTGGACAACCCGGAACAGTTGATCCAACAGATCCTTCAGTCGACCCTGGAACAGGTGGTCCATTATCAATTGATTACGTTTCTAACTTTAACTTTGGTAGCCAAAAGATTTCTGGTAACAAAGCAACTTATGATGCACATCTTGTTGAAGTAACAGCAGCTGCTGATTCAGATGCTCATAAGGTTAACGATGTCTACAAAGTGCCTAACTACTTACAAGTTTCTGATAACCGTGGATCTGTTTCAGGTTGGAAGTTAACAGTTGCTCAAACAAAAGCATTTACAAGTGAAGATGGCTCATCAGCTATTAAGGGTGCTCAAATGACATTAACAAACCAAAACACACGTAATGCTGATGATGACGCTTCAAAAAAAGGTCCAACTGATTTAAACAAAACAGTTGTCATTGGTGATGGGACTAAAGATGAAGCTGTTATGACAGCAGCTGACGGTGAAGGTGCCGGAACATGGACTGATGCTTTTGGTAATGTTCAAAAACAATCAGACCAAGATGTACATGATTCAGTTAAATTAGAAGTTCCAGGTGGCCAAAAACTTGTTGACCAAAAATACTCATCAGATATTACTTGGACTTTAACGGATGCGGGAATCTAAATAGTCACTTGATTTAACTTGTTTAAAAAAAATAAAAAAACTTAGATTACAAAAGGGGAAATAAATTATGAAAATGTCAAAAATTTTACTTAGCTCAGCAGCAGTATTAGGTATGGTAGCAGCATCAAGTTCAGTATCAGCAGCAACAAAAGCAGATGGCGTAGATGGATCAAAGGGTGGCGTATATCATTCAACTGGTAGTGTAAGCTTTAAGGATGACGATAGCCAAACAGATCCCGTTGATCCAACAGACCCAACAGACCCAGTTACACCCGTTGATCCAACAGATCCAACAAAACCCGTTCACCCCGGAACAGCTGGTCCTTTATCAATTGATTTCGCATCAAGTCTTGCATTTGGTGAACAAATCATCTCTGGTGATAACCAAGTTTACAAAGCTAAAGTACAAAGTGTTACAGATAAAGATGGAACAAGAGATGTTCCTAACTACGTCCAAGTGACAGATAAACGTGGGACAAATGCTGGATGGACTTTAACAGTTAACGAAGGTGCACAATTTGCTTCTAACGGTGAAAAATTAACAGGTGCTGAATTAGCAATTGCTGCTGGCAAACAAACAGTTGCTGGTAAAAATGCTGTAGATCCTACTGTAGACCCAACTGCAACACAAACTGCTCAAGTTATTGGAACAGATGCTTCAACAGTAATGGGAGCTAAAGCTGACCAAGGAATGGGTACATGGACTGATGCTTTTGGTAAAGACGCAGCAGACGCTGCAGATGCCGTAACATTAACAGTTCCTGGTACATCTAAAAAGAATGCTGGCGACACATATACAACTGACTTAGTATGGACATTAACAAATGACGTTTTCGCCGGTTAATTACTGGTTAAACAAAAGGGATAACACAAAGGGGAAACATAATGAAATTATCAAGAATTTTAGTGAGCTCAATGGCTCTTATGAGTCTTTCAGCACTAGCAACTCCAGCATTTGCTGCTGATGTTAATAGTAAAGACAGTAAAGCAGATGCAACATTTACAGAAAATACAACGGATCCTGAGGGTGATTTAACACTAACGCATGTTAGTGATATCAGCTTTGGTTCAAAAGAAATTAGTGGTAGTGATATTACTTATCCTGTTGATACTGTAACAGCCAATGCAAAAGTTACAGATAATCGTGGAAGCAATGCTGGTTGGACTGTTAAGGTTGCGAACACAGAATTTGCAACTGACGCTAAAGATGCATTGACTGCTGCAACATTTGAATTAACAAATAGTTCATCAACGAATGATAACGGCGATAAATATATAGCAACACCTGCAAAATCAGTTAAATTAGATGGTTCTGGAAATGCAGTTGATTATTCTGCAGCTAAAGCTAATACTGGTATGGGTGTTACAGAAAGTAATTTTGCTGATGGTGCTTTAACAGTTCCTGGTACAACTAAAAAAGTTAAAGATACATTATACACATCAACATTAACTTGGACATTAACAGATGACGCTTTAGGTGCATAATTTCTAACGGGTAACAGAAAGGTGGGGGCCTATTTATGAAAATGACAACTAAATTAATTAGTTCAATAGCATTAACGACCTTCCTCATACCGTTAGGAATTAGTAGTGCTAATGTTCTTGCTGCCGGTGGCGATATTGCTATTGACGGACAAACAGGCACAACAGATACTAGTTTGAAATTACTTGAACAAACAAGTCCGGTTGATCCAACCGACCCAACAAAACCAGTTAAGCCAACTGACCCAACTAATCCATTCGTTCCTGGAACCGGAGACCTGAGAATTGATTATATTTCACCCATTCATTTTGGGGAAATTCAGGTTTCGGGTTCTGATAAGAAGTATGGTGCAACGTTCGATAATGTGACTCAGTACCAAGATGATCGTGATGCCGATGATAAGTTAGTTCTTGATGAAGGTAATACTAAGGACGTTGGTCAGTATGTTCAAGTGACTAATAAACTTGCAGGTCACTGGTCACTGAGTGTTTCTAATACGCCATTTGTATCAAAAACATCAAAAACTGAATTAACGGGTGCAACGTTAAACCTTAGCACAACAACCGCTAAGACAACGGCTGATGCTAATGATGCAGTGACTCAAGATGTGACACTTTCAGGTGATCAAAAGAGTCGAGCTGTCTTTTCATCAAGTAATGTTGGTGTGACAACTGACATGTTTGGAGATGCTGCTAACGCTGATTCTGATGGAAAAAATAGCGGTGTTCAATTGGTGGTACCGGGTAGCACAGCTAAAGTAATTGGAGACCAATACTCTTCAGATTTAACATGGACTTTAACTAATGCTGGCGTGTAAATTTAATTAATTTTGTATGAAGAAGAAAAGGGAGATATTTAGTGATGAAGAAGAGAGTAACAGCGGGCATTTTTGCCGCATTCGCAACCGTTTTATTTTTTGCAGGTAGTCAGGTAGCCAAGGTGCAAGCTGCGGCAATGAGCTTCTCAGTTGAAGCTCAAATACCATCAAATCAGATTGATAAGAATCAAACTTATTTTGACTTGAAGATGAAGCCTAACCAGAAACAAACTTTAGTTGTTGATATGAAAAATGCAACGAACAAAGCTGTGACGGTTGAGGTCCATCCGAATGCTGCGATGACAAATGATAATGGGGTTGTTGAATATAAAGCTGTTAATCCGACACTAGATAAATCTATGACACAGCCATTTTCAAAATTAGCAACAACAGATACGCTAGTGACGATTCCTGCTAAATCAGCTATTAAACAAAAAATCGATGTGACAATGCCTGCTAAACCATATACTGGTTTAATCGCTGGTGGTATTTACTTCACAGAAAAAATTGATAAAGCGAAAGAAAAAGCAGATAAGTCAGGGGTTCAAATTAAGAATCGTTATGCTTATGTTGTGGGCGTTTCGCTTCGTGAAAACACAACTTCAGTTAAACCAAATATGGAATTGTTATCAATTAAACCTGGACAAGCAAATTACCGTAATACGTTGAAGGTTAAGTTACAAGATAATAAAATGACTGCAATTAAAAATCTTAAAGTACACGGTAAAGTGTATGCAAGAAATGGTAAAAAAGTTTTGTTTGAATCTAAAACGTCAAACATGACGATGGCACCAAATACTAACTTTAATTACGGAATTAGCTGGGATAATCAGGAATTCAAAGCGGGTAAATACCGTCTTGAAATGACTGCTGACTCTGGTAAAAACCATTGGGAATGGAAACAAAACTTCACAATCAATGGTGCTGATGCTAAGAAACTTAATAAGAAAGCTGTAGATTTGGAAAAGGATTACACAATGTGGTATATTCTTGCCGGTTTCTTAATCTTACTATTACTCTTTTTGATTCTCTTCCTGATCTTACGTCGTAAGAATAAGAAAGATAAAGAAGAAGCAGTTGAAGAAGCAAAACGTCAATTACTTGAAGAATTAGACAAAAAGTAAGCTCAAAACACTGACGGGGAAGTAGGTGTAGAATGATTAACACGATGTTTAAAAGGGTATTATTGTTTAGTACTTTAGCATTTGGGCTAATGGTGATAACCGGATTCGGCTCAGTTTCAGCTGCAAGTTATTCAACTGAGGTTGGCATTGAACTGACGGGTAAGCAACCAGAACCAGATGTAAAAAAACCTGATACGTCAAAAGAAGTACCAGCAAAGACGCCGACAGAATTGAGTCATTCAACAACCAGCAAGCCACATATGGTTGCGATGACAACTTCTAAAAACGGGTCATTGCCACAGACAGGGGATACACAACAGATGGGTATGTCAGTAATTGGCTTCATCATGTTGCTTTCTGTGGCAGGGTTCATGAAATATAGACAGGGTAAAGCAGTTCGTTAATAAATTAATATAAGTTCCCCCAGGACTAATAGTAGTAAATAATGAATGTGAAACCTTTTATTTCTGAACACAAGAAGAGGACAGTCAATTGACTGTCCTTTTTTTGTGGAAAAAAGGTAATTGTATAGCAACTGTGAAAGCGCTATAATTAAGCTGTAGTTAGATTTGGAGGGATAGTTAATGTATCAAGCAAATGAAAAACGTTATGATAAAATGATTTATAATCGTTTAGGCAATAGTGGTCTAAAAGTTTCTGCAATCGCTTTAGGATTATGGAAAAACTTTGGTGATGAGACACCACTAGTAACGCAAAAAGAAATTATTGAAACAGCATTTGATCATGGAATTACTTATTTCGATTTAGCTAATAATTACGGTGATGGTGCTGCCGAGAAGAACTTTGGCCGCATTTTACGTGAAGATTTAGGGACACATCGTGATGAGATGGTTATTTCAACGAAGGCTGGTTATTATATGTGGCCAGGTCCTTATGGTGAGTGGGGATCAAAGAAAAATCTGTTTGCTAGTATGGATCAATCTTTGTCACGCATGCAGTTGGATTATGTCGATATTTTTTATCATCATCGTCCAGATCCAAATACACCTTTGGAAGAAACAGCAGAAGCTTTAGATTTGTTGGTACGTCAAGGTAAGGCGCTATATATCGGTATTTCTAATTACCGTGCACCAGAAGCTGAGAAGATGATTCAGTTGTTGAAAGCTAAACATACGCCAATTGTCGTTCATCAACCTCGTTATAACTTGTTGGACCGTTGGATTGAAGATGGGTTGAAAGATGTCTTAAAACAGGAAAAAATTGGGACAGTGGCATTCAGTCCGTTGGCCCAAGGCTTATTGACGGATCGTTACCTTAATGGTATTCCTGATGATTCTCGTGTAAAACGTTTCGACTCATTACCCGCAGAACGTGTTGAAAAAACGCTTGTTCAAGTCAAAGCCTTGAACGAAGTGGCGGCTAGTCGTGGTCAATCATTGGCTGAAATGGCTTTATCGTGGGATTTGAAAGATGATTCCGTTTCATCAGTTATTATTGGCGCAAGTCGTGTGAGCCAATTAATGGATAATCTAAAAGCGCTCGATCATTTAGATTTCAGTGAAGCAGAGTTAGCAAAAATTGATACTATTTTGAAATAGATAAGTTAAGTTCCCGGCTGTGATGGTTGGGGGCTTTTTTAGTTGTGATATAAAATTGGAGGGTAAATAGAATGTACCTTTTTCAAAAAATTGAGGAAGCAGTTTTTAAACAAAATGATGCTAGAAGGACAATTGGAGAATTTATTTTGGCGAATAGAGAAAAAATAGCCATCTATTCCATGGAAGAAGTAGCAAGTATGACGCATACCTCTAAACCAACACTTGTCCGATTTGCAAAATATTTTGATTATTCAGGATGGAAAGAATTTACATATGCATTTACACATGAGGTCGCACAATTTGATAAGGACGGTTTTGAGTCAGATTTTAATTTGCCTTTTGATAAATCTGCTGACACCTTGCAAATTATTGAAAATCTTGCGAGTCTAGGTATACAAACCATCAAAGAAACAACGTCTTTGATTTCATTAACTGATATAGACAGGGCTGCTGAAATGATTAATCAGGCTAACACAACCGTCATTTTAGGTAGAAGTCCTAACTCCTATTTGGGAGAATCTTTTAAAAGAAATTTGAATACTATTTATAAAAGAGCGTTTGTGACAAATGCGGATGAATCAGGACTAATAGCCAATTCATTAACGAATAAAGATTGTGTTGTTATCATATCGTATTCTGGAAATAACCCAGAGGCATATCCAATGAAAAATGTTAGTACTTTATTGAAAAATAATGTTCCTATTATTAGTATTACAGGGGGTGGAGAGAGTTATTTGAGAAATTATGCAACAGTTTCATTGAATATAGCTAGTAGAGAAAAATTGTATTCTAAGATAGCTAATTTTTCTACAGAAGAATCGATTCGATTTATATTAAATGTATTATATGCAAAAGTATTTTCTTTAAACTATGATAAAAATTTGCAAATGAAGATTAATGATTCTCGTCACTTAGAGGGATTGAGGAAGACAACGTTTAAGGATATAGCAGAGGATTTTTAAGTAAGGAATGTAAATGAACGTTAATATAAAAAAGTAGAAAGGCTCAAAATAAAGTCATTTACAATGGTTGCGCGTTGTAAGTGATTATTTTGAGCCTTTTGTAATATTAAATGATTCATAAAGAGCTAGAACGTGAAATTAATTCCATGGAAATGGGTCAATTATAAAATAAAGTGAAATACATTTCGACATAGTGTAATAGCGTTGAAAGCGCTGTTTTATGGTGGTAAATTTAAATCAAGGGAAATATTATGTATGAACCGTTACGACACATAAAATTTTTAAAAATTTATTAGAGGTGATTTTATGAGTAAAAAATATGAAAAATTAGCTAAAAGTATTATAGAACAATTGGGTGGTAAAGAGAATATTACAGACGCCTATCATTGTCAGACGAGGTTGCGATTTAAAGTCTCTGATGAGTCCAAGATTAATATAGAAAAGTTAGAAGATTTGGACGGTGTCGCTAAATATATCAATAATGCTGGTGTTCATCAAGTTGTTATAGGGACATATGTTAAAGATGTTTTTGAAGAAGTTGAAAAACATCTTGACGGTCAGAAAAATAATAATAACGACTCAGAAAAGAAGCGTATTCCAGCCACGATTATGGATTTTATTGCTGGGGCATTTCAACCCATTATTCCTGCACTTTCAGGTGCAGGAATGGTCAAGGCGGTTTTGGCGCTTTTAGTTGTTTTTAACGTTGTCTCGCCTGAGTCTCAAACGTATTATATGCTTAACTTATTCGCAGATGGTGTCTTTTTCTTTTTACCAATGATTTTAGCCTTCACCGTTGCCCAAAAATTAAGAAGCAATCCAATTTTAGCTGTTTCTGTTGCTGCAATGATGATGCATCCCAATTGGGGAACTTTAGTAAGTGCAGGTCATCCTGTTAACTTTTTTGATATCATTCCGTTCACATTAACAACTTATACTGGATCAGTTATTCCAATTTTAATTATTATTATTGTGCAATCATATGTTGAAAAGTATCTAGAAAAAATCATTCCTAAATCTGTTGAGTTAGTATTTGTTCCAATGTTAACTTTTCTTATTATGGGAACATTAGCATTTTCTATTTTAGGACCCATAGGTAGTATTTTAGGTGGATATCTAGCAACGTTCTTTACTTTCCTAAGTGTCAACGCAAGCTGGGTTCCGGCCGTTTTAATCGGTGGACTATTACCTATTATGGTGATGTTTGGCTTACATAATGGTATTGCACCACTTGGAGTCATGCAGATGGCTCAACTTGGACATGATAGTATCTTTGGACCGGGTGCATTGGTTTCTAATATTGCCCAAGCGACAGCAGCTGCAGTCGTTGCTTTTCGAACTAAAAATAAAAAAGTAAAACAATTAGCTGTTTCAGGATCAATTACAGCATTTATGGGTATTACAGAACCCGTACTTTATGGTGTTAATTTGCCTAAAAAATATCCATTGGTTGCTGCTATGATTGGTGGTGCTTCAGGTGGATTATATGCTGGATTAACGAATACGCATCGTTTTGCAACGGGTTCTTCTGGAATACCAGCAATCTTACTTTATATAGGTGATGATACGATGAAATTTTTCTGGAATATGATTATTGCTTTAATAATATCAGCGTGTGTAACAGCTGTACTGACGTATATATTAAGTTTTAAATTTGAAAAAGAAGAAGAAATTCCAGAAATTAAAACCGTTATTTTAGAAAATACGCACATGGCAACGCCCATTTCCGGAACTATTATGCCTTTAAGTCAAGTAGCAGATGAAGCATTTGCATCAGAAGCGTTAGGTAAAGGTTTTGCAATCGATCCTTCAGGTGGAGAGGTTTATGCGCCATTTGATGGTAAAGTTGTAGCGGTTTTCCCAACTAAACATGCCATTGGTCTTGTATCTAATACTGGTGTTGAGGTTTTAATTCATATTGGGTTGAATACTGTTGAATTAAATGGGAAATATTTTGAAACACTAATTGAGACGGATGATGAAGTCTCTAAAGGACAGCTATTAGTGACTTTTGATAAAGAAAAGATAAACGAAGCGGGATATTTAACTCAAGTGCCTGTAATTATAACGAATACTGCACAATATAAGTCGATAGAAGTTATTAAATCTGGAGATGTTACCAAAGGCGAAGACGTATTGACGATTAAAGTTTAGGAGGCGTAAAAATGCAATTAAATAAGAATTTTTTATGGGGTGGTGCTACGGCATCTAATCAATCTGAAGGTGGCGTATTAGAAGGTGGACGTAAACTTTCGAATGTAGATTTACTTCCAACTGGACCAGATCGGGGTAAAGTCGCTACGGGTGATTTAGAAATGTTGGAATGGAAAGAGGGCTATTACTATCCAGCAAAAGTAGGAATCGATATGTATCATAGATATATGGAAGATATTAAATTATTTGCAGAAATGGGTTTTAAAGTTTATCGTATGTCGCTTTCTTGGTCACGTATTTTTCCTAATGGAGATGAAGAAAATCCAAATGAAGCGGGATTAATATTTTACGAGAATATTTTTAAAGAACTGAGAAAATATCATATTGAACCATTAGTTACAATTGCCCATTTTGATGTACCTGTTCATTTAATAAAAGAATATGGCGGATGGAAAAATAGAAAACTAATTAAATTTTACACGCATTATGCACAAACTGTTTTCAAACGGTACAAAGGGTTAGTTCATTATTGGTTAACCATTAATGAAATTAATATTTTACTTCATCAACCTTTTGTTGGAGGTGGAATCGTATTTAAACCAGGAGATAATAAACAAGAAATTAAATATCAAGCTGCACATCATCAACTGGTAGCAAGTGCTTTGGCAACTAAATTAGCACATGAAATTGATGATCAAAATAAAGTTGGGTGTATGTTAGCGGGTGGAAGCCATTATCCCTATACTAGTCGCCCTGAAGATTATCAAGAAGCGATTAACCGGGATAGGGAAGGATACTTCTTTATTGATATTCAAGCACGAGGTAAATATCCAAATTATGCATTGAAAAAATTTGAACGTGAAGGACTAAATATTTTAATGGATGAAGGTGATAAAGCAATATTGGCAGAGTCACCTGTTGATTTTGTAACATTTTCTTACTATTGTTCGAGAACGGTTAGCGCACATCCAGAAGATTATTCACAAGCAACGGGTAATATTTTTCCTTCTATTAAAAATAAATATCTACCTTCTACGGAATGGGGCTGGCAAATTGATCCGCTTGGACTACGCAATTCGTTAAATCAATTGTACGATCGCTACCAAAAACCATTATTTATTGTTGAAAATGGGTTAGGGGCTGTTGATATTCCAGATGAAAAAGGAAATATTGAAGATGATTATAGAATTGACTATTTAAAAAAACATATTCAATCCTTTAAAGATGCCGTTGAAATAGATGGCGTTGAGTTACTAGGCTATACGACTTGGGGATGTATTGATTTAGTTGCGGCAAGTACAGGCCAAATGAGTAAACGTTATGGATTTATCTATGTAGATCAAGATGATGAAGGACAAGGGACGTTAAATCGTACGAAAAAGAAATCATTTGAGTGGTATAAAAAGGTAATTCTTTCAAATGGTGAAGAATTATAAAAAGTAAATAAATCGTGTTTCTTATTGATATTTTGATAAGAAACACTTTTTTTATGGAAAATGGATGAGTAATTAAAATAAATTATTGAAAATAAAAAAATAAAGCGACTAATTGCGTAACTTATTAAAGACGACAAAAAAAGGCTTCAAAAATCAGCGTTAGCCAATTTTTGAAGCCTCATATTTGTTAATTAATCTTGGTTTTCAAGGAATTCACGGAATGGAATTAAACCTTCAGTTTGGTATTTTTTAGTGAAAGCTTTAACAGCTTCTGGATCTTGTGTTTTAGAATCAATAACTAATTGTTCAACAGGAAGTGGACGATCAGATGTCACTTTAACATCGATGACAACGGGCACTTTTGACCCTTTAGCTGCAGCAAAAGCAGCTTTTAATTCTGCTAATGTACGAACCGTGTAACCTTTGGCACCCATATCAGTTGCAATGGCACCCCAATCAGCATCAATTAAATCAACACCTGAATGTGGTTGTTGTTTATCATCTTGTTCAGCACGGATAAAGCCAAGTTCTTTGTTGCTCAAGACAACGTTAATGATAGGCATATTGTACTTAACTTGCGTTAAGACATCTTGCATAACCATTGCCCAACCACCATCACCAGAAATTGAGAAAACTTGACGGTCTGGGAATGCAGAATGAGCACCAATTGCGGCTGGTAAAGCATAACCCATGGTTGCATACCATGCAGATGTCGTGAATTTATTTTTCTCACCAAGACGTAAGAAACGCATTGATTCGATAGTTACATTACCAACATCGATTTGGAAAATAGCGTCGTCTTCTTTAATTTTGTTGATTTCATTGAAGACAGGTTCGAAACGAAGTTCTTTGCTATCATCTTCATTGAAGCTATCAATCCATTTAAACCAGTTTTCTTTGTTAGCAATGGCTGCTTTGTACCATTTAGTTGGTGCAATAGGTGTTTTAACAGCATTATTTAAGGCAATTAAAGTTTCCTTAGCATCAGCCAAAATAGGAACGTCAACAGCATGGCGTTTACCTAATTTTTCAGAATCGATATCGACTTGAATGAATTTAGCATCTGGAGAGAAGAAATATTCACCAAATGGGAAATCAGTACCGATGAAGAGAACGGCATCAGCCCCACGGAGAAGTTCAACACCAGGTTTGCTGGCAACACGGCCGGCAGAACCCATGTAAGCTTTGTAATCATCAGGAATAATCGTTTTAGTAAGTGCAGATGTTGCGATTGGTAATGATAATTTTTCAGATAGTGCAATTAATTCTTTACCAGCACCACGAATTCCTTTACCAGCATAAATAATAGGCGTTTTAGCTGTTGTCAAAATATCTAATGCATCTTGAATTTGTTTATCGCGAGGCATTGGGTAAAGTGGTGTTTGATGAGTTGCAGCTGTTGAAACAAAAGTATCATCAATTTCTTGCCACCCAAGATCAGTTGGAATAGTAACAACGGCCACACCATTGTGTTTGTATGCTTGACGAATAGCTTCATCAACAACAACAGGTAAATTCTCAGGTGTTGTAGCTGTACGGTTATAAACAGCAACATCTTCAAACATTGGATTTTCATTCATTTCTTGGAAGTAATTTGTATTCATGACTTGTGTGCCAACTTGTCCAACTAAAGCAAGAACAGGAGCGCCATCATGTTTAGCATCATAGAGACCATTCAATAAATGAACAGCACCAGGACCAGCAGAACCAAAAGCGACACCTAATTTACCAGTTACTTTAGCTTCGCCGACTGCAGCAAGTGCCCCAACTTCTTCGTGGCGAACTTGTACATAATTAATCGTATCTTTACGGTTATGTAACGCGTTCATTGTTGAATCAAATGAGCCACCAGGTAACCCATAGACGGTTTTAACGCCCCAATCTTCTAAAACTTTAAGCATTGCATCTGAAGCATTAATTTTTTCTGTCATAATAGCAAAACCCCTTTTTGCAAAATTTTATTCTTCATAAGTATTATAATGCTATCGCTTACTTAATACCAGAAAAAGTGGTTACTTTTAGTAACAAAAAAACAATTCAGACAAGAAAAGTCTGAATTGCTATAAGTGGGGGCATTATTTGAAGCGAACGACAATCTTGCCGAGCGCATGATGTGATTCACTGCGGTCATGGGCTTCTGCTACACCTTCAGCAGAGAACTCATGAACTGAGTCTAAAATCACCTTTAAAGTGCCATTTTCAAGCATATCAGCCATTTTAGTTAATTCTTCACCATTAGGTTCTAACCAAATGGAGTTGAAAGTCACTTTTCTAGCTTCAGCAAGTCCTGATGTTTTTTCAGAATCAATACCAGTAATGGCAACGAGACGACCTGTACCGTGTTTTAAGATACCAACTGATTTTTCTTGAGCTTTACCACCAATTGTATCAATAACTAGGTCAATATCTTTTAAAACTTCCGTAAAATCTGTTTGGTTGTAATCAATCACTTGGTCAGCACCCAGTCCCTTAACAAAATCAAGGTTTTTTGAACTGGTTGTCGTAATGACGTAAGCGCCAACGGATTTAGCAAGTTGGATAGCAAAAGAACCAACGCCACCTGAACCGGCATGAATGAAGACTTTTTCACCTTTTTGTAAGTGGCCATGATCAAAAAGGGCTTGCCATGCAGTCAATCCAGCTAAAGGAACGGCCGCAGCTTCTTCAAAGCTAATATTTTCAGGCTTTGGTGCAAGTAAATTAGCATCAACAGCTGTATATTCAGCGTATGTACCAAAACGAGTTGTAGCAGGACGGGCGAAAACGTCATCGCCAACTTTCCAGTCGGTTACGTTGGCGCCGACTTCAGTAATGACACCGGCAACGTCCCAACCCAAGATGATAGGGAAAGACCATTTGAGCATAGGTTGTAAATAACCTTCACGTGTCTTCCAATCAATAGGGTTAATCCCAGCTGCTTTTTCTTTTATAATGACTTGATCTGCAGTCATTTCAGGCATAGGTACTTCGCGTTGCTTAAGTTGATCTTGTCCACCGAATTCATCAATCACAACGGCTGACATGGTTTCTTTTTGTATCATTGGATTCATCTTCTTCCTAGGGTACTTTTAATTTGTAAGTAAATTGTATCGAACAACAAAGTAGAAAGCAATAAAACTGCCCATTAGATGGCTAAAATGTTCATGGTAAAAATTGACATTTAGGCTTAAGATACGTATATTATAGCTATAAGTGATGAAGTAGTTCAGTAATTTATCGACCAATTGCAAAGAAATCTGATGGCCGCTGTGAATCAGAGAATGCCGATAAGTGAAGTACGCTATGGAGCTAACAACGGGTCATCTCGTTAACGATGATTGAGCGATTATCTACTATATATAGATAATAACTTGGGTGGTAACGCGGAAATTAATTCGTCCCTGATATCTTTTTTAGATATTGGGGATTTTTTTATACATATATTATATAGGAGGAAACAGAAATGAATATTATTGACGAACTAGAATGGCGCGATGCTATTAATCAAACAACAGATGAAGCTGGGTTACGTGAGTTAACGGCTGAAAAATCAATCGGCTTATATTGTGGGGTTGATCCAACAGGCGATAGTATGCACATTGGACACTTAATTCCATTTATGATGTTAAAAAGGTTCCAACTAGCAGGACATCATCCTTATATTATTATCGGTGGTGGGACAGGTTCAATTGGTGATCCAAGTGGTAAGAATTCAGAGCGTGTTCTCCAATCAATGGAACAAGTTCATCATAATGAACAAGCCCTTACGGCCCAAATGACAAAATTATTTGGACAAGATTCAAATATTTCAATCGTAAATAACTATGATTGGTTATCAAAAATAAGTTTGCTTGATTTCTTACGTGATTACGGTAAGTTATTTAACGTGAACAGCATGCTCGCAAAAGATGTCGTTGCAAGTCGCCTAGAAGTAGGGATTTCATTCACAGAATTCACTTACCAAATTTTACAATCAGTCGATTTCCTCCATTTACATAAGCATCACGATGTTCAATTACAAATTGGTGGTGCTGATCAATGGGGTAATATCACGGCTGGAATTGATCTTATTCATAAAGAACTCGGTTCAGACACCAAAGCATATGGACTAACAATTCCGTTAATGCTGAAAGCTGATGGAACTAAGTTTGGTAAAACAGCCGGTGGTGCAGTTTGGTTAAATCCAGAAAAGACAACGCCATATGAATTTTACCAATTTTGGTTGAATCAAGATGATCGGGATGTTGTGAAGTATTTGAAATTTTTCACATTCTTAACGTCAGATGAAATTGCTGAATACCAAAAATCAGTAGAAACAGCTCCAGAAAAACGTGAGGCACAACGTCGTTTAGCACGAGAAGTAACTGAATTTGTTCATAGTCCAGAAGCAGTCATTGAAGCAGAGCACATTTCTGCAGCACTATTTTCAGGAGAAGTGAAAGCATTAACAACAAGTGAAATTGAACAAGGATTTAAAAATATGCCTTCAGTTGAGTTAGAAGCAGAACCAGAAAATATTGTTGAATTATTAGTTAATACAAAAATTGAATCATCAAAACGTCAAGCACGTGAAGATATTACAAATGGTGCAATCCGAATTAATGGTGAAAAAATTCAAGATTTAGAAGCTATGATTGATCCAGCTACAGAATTTGATGGTAAATTTGTTATTATTCGTCGTGGTAAAAAGAAATATTGGTTAGGTCGCGTTAATGCATAATGAAATAAGTTAGATAAACTTTAATAATTATTTGTTGAAAATAATTTCAAAATTAGGCTTAATTAGTCTTTTTTTGAGATTATTTTTTTAATTAATTAATAAAAATGGCTGATTTTCATGAATGGTTTCGGTTACATTCATAAATTTCGATTTATTGTAAATAAAAGCTTGACGAAGGACATTATTCTTGGTAAAGTAATAAACGTTGCTTCAGCAGTAAACAACTAATTCAAAATGAACATTTAATTAAGAATAAAAAAGTTCTTGACAAACAATGTGAAAATTGATATGATATAAAAGTTGTCAAAAGTAACCAAGTAGATCTTTGAAAACTGAACAAATTTTCGACAAATCAAATGTGTAGGGTCTCTTAACTAAGAGTTAAGAGCAAACATTTGCGAAGTCAATTCGCTAGTTTTAAAAAGCAACAAAACAATA